>JBHOQZ010000980.1:0-3292 GCA_042408635.1 Chloroflexota bacterium | reverse complement strand
GCGTAGAACCCCTCGACGATCCGGATCAGCTCCGCCACCGCGTTGCGGATGTGGCCCACCGCTTCGTGGCGATCCGCCCCGACGTCCAGGTCGACGGGCGGCAGACCGTTTGCCTCCGCCAGGGCCGAGGCGGCGCCGATGATCGTGTCGCCCAAGCCGGCACGGCAGCCGATGCAGGAGTGGCGGTGGTGGTTGGCGAACGCCTCGGCCAGCCGCCCGGCGAAGGCGTGCTCCCCGCAAAGCAAGACCCGCTCCCACGGCACGAACACGTCGTCAAAGACGAGCAGCGCCGTGCACTGCCCGAACCGCGAGCTGAACGGCGCCTCGGGGTCCCGCGGCCGGCCGGCCGGACGCGCGATGATCCGTAGCCCCGGCGCGTCCACCGGCACCGCACAGGCCAGGGCGTAGTCGCGGTCCTCGGCCAGCATCGCGCGCGTGGGCAGGACTAGGATCTCGTGGGTGTACGGCGCGCCGGTGATGTTCGCCTTGGCGCCCCGCACGACGATCCCGTCGCGTCGCCGCTCGACCACGCGAAGGTAGAGGTCCGGATCCTCTTGCTCGTGCGGGCGCCGGCTGCGATCGCCCTTCGGATCGGTTAGCGCCACGGCGCAGGTGAGGTCGTCGCGCTGCGCCCGGTCGAGGCAGGCGCGCACGCGCGCCGCGTACTCGGTGCCGTGCTCGGCGTCGACCGCGTGGCTGACTTGCCAGAGCGCGCCGAGCGCATCGTGCATGAGGTAGCGCTGGGCGCAGCCGGTGCGCCGGCAGAGGAGGCGGCAGAGCTCGAGCTTCGCCAGGAGGTCGTCGGTCGAGTAGTCGAGGGCGGTGAGGCGGTTGACCGTGGCGCCGTCCAGTCCGCGCCCGAGCGCGACCCCGGTGTGCTCCGGCTCGCCCGCCAGTCGGTAGGTCTCGGCGATGGCGTTGACGCCCGGCGCGAGCAGCGGCTCGTCGGCCACGCTCTCGACGCGCCGCCCGCGCACCCACACGTCGGGCCGCAGCCGACGCAGACTCTCGCAGTACGCCTCGGCCGACATCAGCGCCATCGTCGTCCTCCACTACCCCTCGAGCCTGGGGGCGAGGTCCCTGCCCTCCAATTCCAGGGACTCGGCGCCGGTCTGCCCCTGCGTCGCGGGGGGTCGGTCGACCGCCGCGCCCGGATCACGGTAGCGGCCGCGCCAGGAAGGCGCGCAGCGCCGCGTTGAATGCCTCGGGACGCTCCATCGGCACCATGTGCCCGGCGTCGGGGATCGTCACCAGCGGGTGGTGCCGCGCGCCGGGGATCGTCCGGTGCAGCCACTCGGCCAGCGCCCGAAAGCCAGGCAGATCGAGCTCGCCCACGATGATCGCGGTCGGCCGGGTGATCCGGGCCGGCTGCTCGAGCACGGACGGCTCGTCGGCTGGCGCGAACCGCTTGAACCAGATCGCCAGGTCGTTCCCCTCGACCATCTCCCGCAGCCGCCGCGCGACCGCCGGATCACGCTGGGCGGGGGCGAACAGCGCATCGCCCAGCCAGGCGGCCCGCACGGCCTCCGGCCCGCGGGAGCGGGCGTCGCGGATCGGCCGCCAGTCCTTCAGGTGCTCGGTGGGCAGGTAGGCGTCGACCAGCACGAGCCGCCGGACGCGGTCGGGGTGGAGGCCGGCGGCGTGGATCGCGACCATGCCGCCGCGCGAGAGGCCGACGAGGTCGCAGCGGTCGACGCCGGCGTGGTCGAGCACGCCGATCAGATCGGCCACGTCGCTCGCCCCATCGGCAAACGGCGCCGAGCGGCCGTGCCCGCGCAGGTCGAGCGCCAGGCAGCGCCGCTCGCGGGCGAAGGCGGGCACGACATCGTCCCACATGCGGTGGTCGAGCGTGAGGCCGTGGAGGAAGACGAGCGGCTCGCCCGCGCCCGACTCCGCGTAGTAGATCCCATCGGGTGTGGTCGACATGCAGCGCCCCCAGCTACAGATAGATCACGACATCACCCGCCTCGACGTCGATACGGTAGGTCTTCGCGCGCACGCGCTTCTTGATGAACGGCGTCTCGCCGGTCCGTAGGTCGAACTCCCAGCCATGCCAGGGGCAGCGCAGAATTTCGTTGTGCCGGCCATAGACGAACTCCTGGGGACGCGAGGGTAGCATAGTGCCGCCGATCGTGCCCAAACACAGCGGAGCGCCGTGGTGCGGGCAGAGGTTGCGGATCGCGTAGAGGTTGCCGTCGACGTTGAAGACGCCGACCTCAACACCATTCAGCTTGATGATCCGCCGCTCGCCCGGCGGCAGTTCGGCCACCCGGCAAACGACATGGCGCTTTGCCATTGTCCTCCTCCGACACTCAACCCATCGCCACGGAAGGTGGCTGCGGGCTCACTCCGCGTTGCCCACCCGGCGCCAGCTCCCCCACGCCTTGACCCGGGGGGAGCCGGCCGGGCGGCACCAGCCCCGATTACTCGTCCCCGGTCGGCACTGGGGACGCCGACGTCGCGCCGGTGGCCGTCGCCGGCTGCGGGCCGAGTCGGAGCCGATGGCCATAAAGCTCCCAGGCGTTCTCATAGAGCACACGCGATTTGTAGCGCTCGTCGACCTTGGGGATCGCCCAGAACGGGTTGTCGAAGTCCCAGTGCGGGTAGTCGGTGCTGAACATCAGCGTTCGGTCGGCGTGGATCATCTCGAAGACGTACTGGGCAAAGCGCGGCGCCTCCGGTTCCTCGAACGGCTGCGTCGTCAGGCGGATGTGCTCGAGGATGTACTCGCTCGGAGGCCGCTTCACCCAGGGCGTCTCGTCGCGCAGCGCCTTCCAGTTCTTGTCGAGGCGGTACATCATCGTCGGCAGCCAACCGTAGCCGCCCTCGCAGAGCACGACCTTGAGTTCGGGGAACCGCTCGAAGATCCCCTCGCAGATCAGGCTGCAAAGCTGCGCCTGGGGTACCAGCGCGAGCTTCGTGTGCCACTCGAAATAGCTGCTGGCCGGGCCGACCGCCTCGGCCGGCTCGTAGCGCCCCGCCGACTCCGCGCCCGGGTGCTGGACGATCGGCAGGCCATGGCGCTGCGCCGCCTCGTAGATCGGCCAGTAGTGACGCTTGCCGAGCGGGATGTGGTTGTTGCCGATAAAAACCTGCACGAAGCCGGGATGCTGGCCCAGCCGATCGATCTCCTTCGCCGCCGCGAACGGGTCTTGCGGTGCCACCGTAATCGAGGCCCGATAGCGCGGATCGGCGCTCAGCCAGACATCGTCCAGCCAGTCGTTGTACGCCTGCGCGAATGCCGTCGCCAGGTCAGCGTCATGGAACGCAGCCAGTCCCAGCACGTTGCCGC
>JBHOQZ010000979.1:0-3022 GCA_042408635.1 Chloroflexota bacterium | reverse complement strand
ACCCCGGTGGTCGCCTCCGACATCGTCGGCTACCGCACAGTGCTCGAGCACGGCCAGGAAGGCGTGTTCGTCGTGCCGAAAGACCCCGAGTCGATCGCCGAGGGGGTGATCGAGCTCCTGCGCGACCCGGAGCTGCGCCGCGAGATGGGTCGGCGGGGCCAGTGGAAGGCGCGCCAGTACGACTGGCCGATCATCGCCCGGCGCGTGCTCGACTACTACGAGGCGGTGCGCCACACCTGCGGCCTCGCCTCGATCGCCAGCCCGCAGCGCGTGCCGCCGCTGAGCGTGGCGACCGCCGAGCCGTATCCGCCCGGCACGCCCCGCCCGTTCGAAGACCTCCCCTTCGCCGATCCGGCCGGGGGCGCGCCGCTGCCGGGCCTCACTCCGGGCACGAGTGCGGGCGATGATTAGCCATGGCCGGGCGGGCGCGAGGAGGCGGCGGTGCTGAGTGAGGTGCTGGGTCGGCGGGTGCGCGAGCTGGCGCTCCTGCCGGCGCGCTGGCTCGACCGGCTCGGCCTCACCCCGAACGCGGTTACCGTGCTCGGCTTCCTCGGCAACTGCATCGTGGCGCTCGTGCTGGCGCGGGGCTGGGAGCGCCCCGGCGGCGTGCTCGTGCTGCTCGTCAACGCCTTCGACATGCTCGACGGCGCGCTCGCCCGCGTGCAGAACCGCCAGACCCGCTTCGGCGCCTTCCTCGACTCGACGCTCGACCGCTATTCGGAGGGCGCCCTCCTCTTCGGCGTGGCCGCGCTCTACCTGCGGCGCGGTCACCCGCTGGCGGCGGCGCTGGCCTGGATCGCGCTCGTCGGCTCCTTCATGGTGAGCTACGCCCGCGCCCGGGCCGAGGGGCTCGGCCTCGACGCCGAGGTGGGCGTGCTGGCGCGGCCGGAGCGCATCCTCCTGCTGGGGGGCGCGCTCAGCCTGGGGCGCACGCCCTGGGCGCTCGGGCTGCTCGCGCTCCTGACGAATCTCACGGCGCTCCAGCGGATACGCCACGTCTACCGCCTCACCCGCGACCGGTAGCCGCCGCGCCCGCGGCGGCTCCCACGAGCCGGGTGGTGCCCCGCGAGCGGGGTTGACCCGGCCCGCGCCGGGTACGTATGATGCCTCCAGGACCAAACGGTCTGTGAAGGCGGGGGAAGCGGCGCCGTGCGGAAGGGACAGCAGACGCGGGAGATGATCCTGCGGCGGGCCGCCCAGCTCTTCAGTTGCCGCGGCTACTTCGGCTCCTCGCTCTCCGACATCATGCAGGCGACCGGGCTCGAAAAGGGCGGCATCTACAACCACTTCGAGGGCAAGGACGACCTCGCCATCCAGGCGTTCGACTATGCCGCCTCGCTGATGCGCCGTCGCCTTGCCGCCGCTCTGCACATCGAGACCACCGCGCGCGGGCGGTTGCTGGCGCACGTGCAGGCCTTCGCCTCGGAGGTGGAGGATCCGGTCCTGCCCGGCGGCTGCCCGCTCCTCAACACGGCGGTCGAGGCTGATGACGCCCACCCCGCCCTGCGCGAGCGCGTGCGGGAGGCAATGGGGCGCTGGTGCGGCAGCATCGCCCAGCACGTGCGCGAGGGCATTGCGTCCGGTGAGATCGGGCCCGAGGTCGACGCCGAGGCGGTGGCGACCGTGCTCATCAGCACGCTCGAGGGCGCGCTGATGCTGACCAAGCTCTACGACGACCCGGCCCACATGCACCGCGCCGCCCGCCACCTCGCCGAGTACATCGAACGGCAGGTCTGTACCGGTCCGGCGGCGCATCCGGCGGCGGCGACGCCGGTCTGAGCGGCTGCCAGGCCGGCGGAGCCCGCCGGACACCGCGCGTCCGCTGCCGCGGCGGGTTGCCACCTCGGTGGGTCGCCGGATGAGCAGGAGATTGTCGAGCGCCGCGTGGCCGTTGCGGCAGGACTGGTGGGCTACGCTGCGGGGTGGGGTACTGGATCGGTCCGCGCACCGTCCGAAAGGACAGGTGTCGGGGCAGATCTGTCAGGAAGCCGACAGACGCGGCTCTACCAGACGCTGGAGGATGGAGCTACAATAGCGTCCAAACCGAAACCCGACGTTCGACGGGGGCGTGTCTGTCCAAAAGAACGGTGGGTTTCACGCAGCCAGCCTGCCGTCGAGGAGTGCCCGATCGATGCGAGGACGCCCGCCTGCCAGGATCGTCTTGACCTGTCTGTGCCTGTTCGTTGCCTGTTCGCTCATCGCGCCGGCCGGCCGGGCCGAGGGACTGGACAGCCTCCCCAAGGGCTACGATCCGCAGTGGAACCTCAAGATCATCGGCGCTGACCGCGCCTGGGCGCTCACCCGTGGCAGCTCCAGCATCGTGGTCGGCGTGATCGATACCGGCATCGACCCGTCGCACCAAGAGTTCGCCGGCCGGCTCGTGCCCGGCAAGAACTTCGCGGGCGGGGCCGACACCAGCGACAGCCAGGGCCACGGCACGTTCGTGGCCGGGATTATCGCCGGCGCGAGCGTGGGCGTGGCGCCCAACGTCAAGCTGATGCCGCTGAAGGTCTTCGACAACAACGGCTACTCGAGTAATCGGTACATCGCCGAGGCGATCCGTTACGCGGTCAACAACGGCGTCAAGATCCTCAACCTGAGCCTAGGCGGTCTGCGCGAAACCGATGAGCTCTCGGACGCGATCGCCTATGCGTACAAGAAGGGGACGCTGATCATCTGCGCCGCCGGCAACTCCGGTCAGGACGCCGCCGGCAGCCCGGTGCCGTATCCCGCCGCCTCGAAGGGGTCGTTCGCGGTGGCGGCCACGACCTGGGACGACAAGCACGCGTTCTATTCGAGCGTCGGCCCCTGGGTCAAGGTCTCGGCGCCGGGCGGCGACTACAACGGCTCCTACGCCAAGGATCCGATGCACTCGATCTACGGCGCCCACCCCGGCAACAAGCTGGGCCAGTACGAGCAGTTCGTCGGCACGTCGTTCGCGGCGCCCCACGTGGCGGGCCTGGCCGCCCTGATCTGGTCGGTCAACCCCGAGCTCTCGAACTACCAGGTCGAGCAGCTCATC
>JBHOQZ010000978.1:0-3907 GCA_042408635.1 Chloroflexota bacterium | reverse complement strand
TAGCGGAGGCCGCTGCGGATGTGGCGGAGCCGACGCGCCCGCTCGGCGACCGCGGCGTGCGCGCGCAGCTCGAGGTCGCGGTCGAGCGGCGCGAGCTCGACCGGGCGGCCGTAGCGGCGCTGGAGCGCGACGCGGATCAGGTGGTCGGTCAGGTGCGGGTTCTTGGGCAGGAGCGAGCCGTGCAGGTAGCAGCCGATCGCGTTGCGGTAGACCGCGCCCTCGAAGCCGTCGCGGCCGTTGTTGCCGCCGCCCACGACCACGCGGCCGAGCGGTCGACAGCCCTCGCCCAGGAACGTCTGCCCGCTGTGGTTCTCGAAGCCGACCAGCGTCGTCGGCTCGCCCGGGGGCAGCAGCCCCGGCAGCAGCTCGACCACGACGTTACCGATCAGCCGGCGGTTGCCCGCCACCGTGTAGGCGTCGAAGAGGCCGATGCCGGGCAGCACCTCGCCCGCGCCGGTGCGGAACTCGTGCCCGAGCAGCTGGTAGCCGCCGCAGATCGCGAGCAGCGCCGCCCCCGCCTCGACCGCGGCCAGCACGCCCCGGCCCTTGACCGTCTGGAGGTCGCGCGCGACCGCCACCTGCTCGCGGTCCTGGCCGCCGCCGATGAAGAGGATGTCGAAGCGGTCGGGGTCGAGCGGCACGCCGTAGCCGAGGTTGACGACCTCGGCCTCGATGCCGCGCCAGCGGCACCGCTGCGCCAGCGCGAGCGTGTTGCCGCGGTCGCCGTAGATGTTCATCGTGTCGCCGTAGAGGTGGCCGATCGTGAGGCGCATACGTCCCTCTCCCCGGATCGCGAATTGGCGCTCCCGCCGACCCCGGCCGCCCACCGAGGGCGATCAATCCTCCCAAAAGCGGCCGACGTGGCCGCGGCGCGCGAGCAGCGCGCGCAGCTCGAGCATGGCGGTGTAGGTGGGTAGGGCGTAGAGCGTGCCGCCCGGCGGCACGAGCGCGAGGCCGGCGTCGAGCGCGCGCTCGAGGTCGGGCTCGATCCACACCAGCTCGGGCGGGATGCCGGCGTACTTCAGGCGCACCGCCATGTCCTCGGCGCGGGTGCCCGTGACGACGCAGGCGTCGAGCCGGTCGACCAGCACCTCGAAGTCGACGTCCCACAGCCAGGAGACGTCGGTGCCGTCGGCCAGGCGGTCGTTGATCGCGATCAGGGCGGTGCGGCGCGCCTCGCCCGCGAAGAGCGTGCGCAGCACCTCCCCGAAGCCGACCGGGTTCTTCACCAGCGCCATGAAGAGCGTGCGGTCGCCGTCGGGGCCGGGGATGCGCACCCGCTCGACCCGGCCGAACGCGGCGGTGAAGTCCGCCAGCGCCGCCGCGATCCTGGCCGGCTCGACGCCGAGGGCGAGCGCGCCGGCGCAGGCGGCGAGTGCGTTGTAGACATTGTAGAGGCCGGGCAGGCGCAGCTGCAGCTCGAGCGCCCCGCTTGGCGTCTCGACCCGGCAGCGGCTCCCCTCGTCGCCCAGCAACTCGACATGGGTCGCGCGCACCGCCGGCTCGGGCCGGGCGCTGCCGCAGCCGGGACAGCGCCAGAGGCCGAGGTGGCCGTAGAAGACGGCGCGGTAGCGGTAGGCGGTGCCGCAGCGGGGACAGATCTTCGAGTCGGCGGCGTGCGGCAGCTCGTCCTTGCCCACACCGGGGTCATCGATGCCAAAGTAGAGGGGGCGGACACCGTCGGCGGGGTCGGCGCCAAGCAGCGCGACCCGCGGGTCGTCGGCGTTGAGGCAGGCGAGGGCGCCGCGCGCCAGGTGGCGCATCGACCCGGCCCAGAGGCCAGCAAGGTAGTCGAGCTCGCCGTAACGGTCGAGCTGGTCGCGGAACAGGTTGGTCAGGACCACGACGCGCGGGTGGACCTCGGCGGCCACGGGGGGGAAGGCGGCCTCATCGACCTCGAAGAGGCCGACGTCGGCGCGCAGCCGCCCGCGCAGATCGGCCGCGTCGAGGAGGGCGGCGGTGACGCCGGGGGGCAGGTTGGCGCCCGCCCGATTGTGGACGGGGCGCAGGCCGGCGTGCTGCAGGCAATGCGCTATCATGCGGGAGGTGGTCGTCTTCCCGTTCGTCCCGCTCACGATGAGCGAGCCGCGCGGCAAGCGCCTGGCGAGGCGGGCCAGAGCGCGCGAATCAACCCGGCGGGCGACAGAGCCGGGAACGGTGGTGCCACCACCGAGGCGCAGCCGCCGGCTGAGGAGGGCGGCCGTCTTCCCAGCGAGCACGGCGGCCGCCAGGCGCGGTTGAAATGGCACAGGGGGCTCCCAGGTCAGCGTTGCATTCGATACTACCACTACCACGACGGCTGTCACTTGCACGGCACGCGGTTCGCCCAGTGGTCCCGCAGCGCCGCTGCACCGGGCGACCGAAGGGGGCCGGTGGGTGGAGATGGCCTGGCCCCCTTCTCGGCCAGGATGGGAGGAAGACCGGTGGTCGGTGTAACCCGTAAGCGCGCGGACGTCTTCTTGCAGGGCTATGGCAGGCTACCGCACCCGGACCACGATCCACTCCAGGATGTGATGGAACAGCTCGACCGGGCGGCGGCGGTTCTGCGGCCGGACCCGGACCTGCTCGAGAAGGTGCGCCACCCGAAGCGGCAGGTGATTGTCTCCATTCCGGTGCAGATGGACGACGGTCATCTGCACGTGTTTACCGGGTATCGCGTGCTCTACGACAACTCGCGCGGGCCCGGCAAGGGCGGCATCCGCTACCACCCCGGCGTGACCCTCAACGAGACGACGGCGCTGGCCGCCTGGATGGCGTGGAAGTGCGCCGTGGTCGACGTACCGTTCGGCGGGGCCAAGGGCGGGGTAACCTGCGACCCGGCCGAGCTGTCGACCGGTGAGCTCGAGCGGCTCACCCGCCGCTACATCGCCGAGATTTTCGACATCATTGGCCCCACCCTTGATATCCCGGCGCCCGACGTGGGCACCAACCCGCAGATCATGGCCTGGGTGATGGATACCTTCAGCATGAAGAAGGGGTACGTCGAGCCCGGCGTCGTCACCGGCAAGCCGATCGCGCTTGGCGGCTCGGCCGGTCGCGTCGAGGCGACCGGCCGGGGCCTCCTGTTCGTGACGCGCGAGCTGCTGGACCACCTGGGCGTGCCGCTGCGGGGCGCTACCATCGTCGTCCAGGGCTTCGGCAACGTCGGCTCGAACGCCGCCAAGCTGCTCCACCAGGCCGGCGCCAGGATCATCGGCACCTGCGACGTCAACGGCGGCATCGTCAACTTCAATGGGCTGGACATCCCCACGCTCATCAACTACTACGCCGAGCATAAGACGTTGGCCGGCTTCCCCGGCAGCGAGCCGATCAGCAGCGTCGATCTGCTCGAGCTGCCGTGCGACGTGTTGATCCCCGCCGCGCTCGACGGCCAGATCCACGAGGGCAATGCACGGCGGATCCAGGCTAAGGCGATCGTCGAGGGAGCCAACGGCCCGACCACCGCTGAGGCGGACCCGATCCTGGCCGAGCGCGGCATCATCGTCGTGCCCGACATCCTCGCTAACGCGGGCGGCGTCGTCGTTTCCTACTTCGAGTGGGTGCAGGACCGCTACGCCTACTTCTGGAAGGAGCAGGAGGTTAACGACCGCCTCGAGGAGAAGATGGTCCGTAGCTTCGCCGACGTGCTTGACACAGCCAAGCGCTACAACGTCGATCTGCGCACCGGCGCCTACGTTCTCGCCGTCGCCCGCATCATCGAGGCGAACCGCCTACGCGGCCTCTACGCCTGACGCTTCCCCCGCACTGCAACAGGTGATTCGCCTACCGGCCCTGCCGGCGGGCGGCCAGGCTGACACCGGGGGTCGGCCCGTTCTAACGATGAGCTGGCTCGCGTTGCCCCTGCTCGCGCTTACGGTGGTCGCGGACATCGGCGCGGCACTCGGCGTCGCGTTGGCCCGCGCCCCAC
>JBHOQZ010000977.1:0-4358 GCA_042408635.1 Chloroflexota bacterium | reverse complement strand
GCCGTGGCCGAGCTCCGGCTGCCGCCGAGGTCCGGCGTCAGCGCCCGGGCGTGGGCTGTGGCGGTGCCGGGCGGGTCCCGCCGGTCGCCGGCTGTCCCGCCGGGTTGCGAGGTACGGCCGGGCGAGTTTGCGGCGCGGTTTGGCCGCTCCCGGGCGAGGGCTGCGCGACCGGGACGAGGCGCTCGAACGGCTCGCCCGGGCCGCCGGCCGGTGCCGTCGGCGGCTGGAGCTCCACGACGCGGGCGTCCGACGGCGTGGCCAGCGTGAAGCGACTTGGGTCGATCGGCACGTCGTACTGGATGCTCGTCACCTCGAGCGTGTCGACCACCCCGCCGTCGGTGGCGCTGTATTCGACGCTGCGCAAGACGTTGAAGTACTGCTTGTCCACCCAGAGCTTGCGCGGACCGGCCGGCTTCAGGGCCACCGTCACGTCGCCCACGGCGTTCGGCGCAAGTTCGACCGTCACGGGTCCGGCCACGCCCGGGCCGGTGCCGTTGGCGCCGACGGTGATGAGATCGGGCGCCGCCGTGCCCGGCGGCGGCGGCGGGTGGCTGGCCGAGCCCGCGGGCGCGGATACCGTCTGGCCCCCGGCGACCACCGTCACAGCGGGACCGACCATCAGCTCCGGCGTGCACCGCGACGTGCCCAGGTCGAGCACGAAGGCGGCGCGGCCCGCCACCGTCTCCTCGCCCGCAAGCTTCGGCGCATAGCATGTGCTCGCCTCCTTGAGCAGCGTGGGTAGGTCCGACACCCCTTCGGTGACGCCGAAGACCGCGCCCAGCTCCGGCGGCCCCTTCGGCACTGCGGGCAGCACCAGGACGAGGTTGGCGCGCGGATCGTAGTGGCGCGCCTCGGTGCCGTTGCTCACCAGGACCACGGCGCGGCGGTCGAGTTCGGCGCCGTCCGGGCCGACGCGCGTGTGCGTGCTCTCGTCGCGCAGGCGGTTCGGCGCCGCGTACCACTGGCGTGTCTCGACGCGCAGCTCCTGGACCTGGGCGCCGCCGCCGGCCGGCACACGGTGGATCACGCGTGTGGTCTGCACCATGCTAGAGATGCCGGCGGGTGCGTAGAGCTCGGACACGGCCTGGGCCCGCTCGACGATCTCGGAGGCGCTCGCGGTGGGGGGCTGGCTCACCACGAGTGAGCCCGTGGCGATCGCCAGCACCAGCGAGGCCGCGGCCGCGATGCCCACGGCGGACCGGAACCGAAGGACGGCCTGCCCGCAAGGCCGGCCGATCCACGTCGGCAGCGCCCGCCACGACGATCGCGGAGGGGAAGGCTCCACGGCGGTCGCCGCGGGCGGGGCGGCCGTGAGCTCCTGCCAGAGCCGCGCCCGAAAGGCGGGATCGGCGGCGGGAGCCGTGTCCAGCGCGTGGAGGTGGCGCACCGCCGCGGCGAGCGATGGATCGACCCCCTCGCTGCGGGGCACGGAGCCGGCGACCACGTTGTCCCAGTAGGCGTCGAGTTCGTGCACGGCGTGCGACGGATCGCCCATGGGCCGACCGGGCCCGGTAGAATCGAGCATTGTCATCGTCGTTTCCCCTCAACCGCCCCGGTGATGGGTGTGCGAGCCCTGGGGCGGCGGTTCGAGCCGCGGAGCACGCTCGGCGGCGTCGGCGCGTGGGGAGCACCGCTCGACGCCGAGCGCGGCCCGCAGCTTGTTGATGGCGCGGAGCTGGAGCATCTTGACCGAACCGTGGCTGCGGCCGAGCGCCCGCGCGATCTCGGCGCCGCTCAGCCCGGCCAGGCGCAGCTCGAGCACGCTGCGCTGGTCGGCCGGCAGCGCGGAGAGGAGGGCGCGCAACGAGCGACGCGCTTCGCCGGCCAGCGCCACCTCCTCGGGTGCCGGGTCGGTGTCGACCGGGTCGCCGAGAGCCTCGATCGGCTCGCTCGGCCGCTGTCGTCGATGCAGATCGGCGACGACGTTGTGGGCGATCGCGAAGAGCCAGCCGGCAAAGGGGCTGTCCGCGCGATAGCCCGCCAGCGACGTCAGCGCCTTCACGAAGGTCAGGCTCGTCGCATCCTCCGCGGCCTCGCGCGTGCCAAGCCGACGGTAGCAGTACCGGTACACCGGCTCGAAGTAGCGCGCGTAGAGCGGCGCAAACGCCTGCCGGTCGTGCCTGGCGCGAGCGACGAGGGCGGCGTCGTCTTCGTGGGGCTCCACCGACGCCTCTTCCGTCGCCGCGGCGCGAGCGCGGATACAAACCACCATAGAGGGTCGCTCCTTGTGTCGGTCCTCGGGTACGGCCGTACACTCACCATGACGTGAGAGCGCGGGAATCGGTCACGCGCCACTCCCTCGACCGACGATGCCAAACCACGCGGGGAAGCGCAGTCGTGTTTGGACGAGACCTGCGCGCGCAGCCGCGGTTCGACCGCGCGACGCGGCACGACCCGGGACGGCCGTGTGGGGAGGCTTCACCTGAGATGGCGTAGACCCCGCAAGCTCCGTCGCTGGCAGCACCACCCGCCATGCGGTAGGCTGTAGGGCGCATCCAGCGATCACACCGGCGTGATGAGGCAGATCGTGGCGCACAGGCTCCATTCGCTCCTGGTGATCTTCGGCACCCGGCCGGAGGCGATCAAGCTCGCGCCGGTGGTGCGCGAGTTGCGGCGGCGCACGCCGCCGGGCGGGCACGTGCGGATCTGCGTGACCGGCCAGCACCGGCAGATGCTCGATCAAGTGCTGCGCATCTTCGAGATCGAGCCCGACGTCGACCTGGACCTGATGCGCCCGAACCAGTCGCTGCCCGACCTGACGGCGCGCGCCTTGACGGCCGTGGCCGACGTGCTGGCGGACGATCGGCCTGACGCCGTGCTCGTGCAGGGCGACACGACGACCGCCATGGCGGCCGCCCTGGCGGCGTTCTACGCGCAGGTGCCGGTCGGCCACGTCGAGGCCGGGCTGCGCACGGGCGACCGCTACTCGCCGTTTCCCGAGGAGATCAACCGGCGCGTCATCAGCACGCTCGCCACCTGGCACTTCGCCCCGACCCGCCGCGCCGCCGAGGCGCTGTTGAAGGAGAACGTGGACCCGGCGAGCGTGTTCGTGACCGGGAACACGGTGATCGACGCGCTGCTCCAGATCATGGAGGCGACCGAGGCGCCGCGGTTTCCCTTTCCAACGGCGGGCCGGCGGCTCGTGCTGGTCACCGCCCACCGACGCGAGCATTTTGGTGCGCCCATGGCGGAGGCGTTCGAGGCGCTGCGCCGGCTGGTCGAGCGCAACCCCGGCATCGAGCTCGCCTACCCGGTCCACCTCAACCCGAACGTGCAGGAGCCGGCGCGCCGCATCCTGGGCGGTCAACCGCGCATCCACCTGCTGCCGCCGATGGACTACGTCGAGTTCGTTCACCTGATGGCCCGCGCCACGCTGATCCTCACCGACTCGGGCGGCATCCAGGAGGAGGCGCCGGCGCTGGGCAAGCCCGTGCTGGTCATGCGCCGCGAGACCGAGCGGCCGGAGGCGATCGAGGCGGGCACCGCGCGGCTGGTGGGCACCGATCTCTGGACGATCGTGCACGAGGCGGAGCGCGTGCTCCACGACGAGGCGGCCTATGCCGCGATGGCCCAGGCCGTCAATCCCTTCGGCGACGGCACGGCCGCCCGCCAGATCGCCGATGTCCTCCTCCCGCGATCTGCATGAAGGAGTCCGAAGGCGAACTGCCTCCCAGCGCGACAGTGGGTCGGGCAATGCCGGCCGCGGCGCCGGTGCTCTACCTGGCGCCGCACCGCTGGGACGGCATTCAGGCGCGGGCGCAGGGGCTCACCCGTGCCCTCGCCGCGCACCGACCGGTGGTCTACGTCGAACCCGTGGTCTCGCTGCTGGGCAACGTGCGCCTGCTGCTGGGCCGACAGCCGACGCGAGCGTGGCGTGGGACCCTGCACCAGCCGGCCGACAACCTCTGGGTCTACGCACCGCCCCCCGTGCTCCCGCTCACCCGCGACTCGAGCGCGGCCAACACGATCGCGCACGCGAGCGCCCGGCCGGCGCTGCTGCGCGCCCTCGCCCGCCTCGGCATTGAGCGGCCGATCGCGGTTGCCGCCTGGCCGCCCGCCGTCGCCTGGACGGGCCGCCTGGGCGAGCGCGCGATCATCTACGACTGCATGGACGACTTCGCCGCCTTCCCGCAACCGCGCCACCGCCGCGTGCTGCTCCAGCGCTGGGAGGCGGCGCTGGTGCGCCGCGCTGGCCTGATCGTGGCGACGGCCGAGCCGTTGCGCGCCCTCTGGACGGCGGTCCACCCGCACGTGGCCGTGATCCGCAACGGCGTCGCGGCTGACTTCATCGAGGCAGTGAAGGAGGCGCCGCTCCCGGGCGACCTCGAGCCGATCCCGCCGCCGCGCCTGCTCTACGT
>JBHOQZ010000976.1:0-5654 GCA_042408635.1 Chloroflexota bacterium | reverse complement strand
GGAGAGTTGGAACCGCATGGCTACCTCGATACCCCCGCGCCGCGCGCCGACCACCCCGGCGGCCCCGACCTCCCCCGCCCGACGCCCGCGCCCGGCGCTGGCCCCCCTGGCGGCTTTGCTCGCCGGACTGCTCGCCACGGCGGGCGTCGCGCCGGTCGGGCTGGCCGAGCCGGCGGCGCAATCCGCGCCGGGCAGCATCGGCGCCGTCCACTTCGTCAGCCCCGAGCAGGGGTGGATTGCCGGGGCACCCGCTGGCGGGTCGGGTGCGATCCTGATGACGAAGGACGGCGGCGGAAGTTGGACGCCGCAGTACAGTGGCCCCGAGACGATCCGGGCGCTCACGTTCATCTCGCCGCGGGTCGGCTGGGCGCTCGCGACGGACGCCCTGCTCGGCACGACCAACGGCGGCGCCGAGTGGACGCTGCTCTCCCAGCCGAGCCCACCCCTGCTCGCGGTCAGCTTCGCCTCCGAGACGGTCGGCTGGGGCGTGCAGGCCGCCGAGGGCGGCGGTCCGGGGGTGCCCTACGGCGCGATCGTGGTCACCCAGGATGGCGGCCGGACCTGGAGCGGGCCGACGACGCCGGGCACGGTGCAGTCGGTCTGCTTCACCGACCACCTGAACGGCTGGGCGGCCGGCGGCTTCACCGTCTGGCGCACGACCGACGGCGGCCAGGTCTGGAACACCGTCTTCACCTCCCCCGTCAGCCAGTACGCCCCGCCAGGCGGCGGGCCGCCGCGCCAGCAAACCGCGGAGGTGCAGTGCGCGGGCGAGGCCGCCTGGGTGCGCTTCGACGGTCCGGGCGGGATGATGCACAGTTCGTGGGCGCTCTACCACAGCCCCGACGGCGGCCAGACGTGGCGGGCGGTCGTGCAGTCGAACCAGTTCCCGCCGACCGGCGCGGCGACCGGCTGGGGCACCGACGGCGCCCGGCTCAACGCCGTCAGCGCCACCACCGCCTACGTCGTCCAGGTGTGCAGCGCCTGCTCGCCGCCGGGCGGTTCGGCGGCCCAGATGGGTACCGTGGCGCTCGGCGTGACGAAGGACGGCGGCGCGACGTGGCAGAACCTGCCGGTGATCCCCGGCCTGGTCGGTAGCGGCGTGCTGCAGAACCCGCCCGCCGTCTCGATGCTGCCGAGCGGGCACGGCTGGCTCGTCGCCCCGAGCGTCGCCGGCGCCGTCTTCCGCACGACGGATGGTGGCGCAAGCTGGACGCAGGCGCCGATCCGGCCGGGCTGAGCTCCGCCCGGCCGGTGGTGCGGGGCTCGAAGGCTCGCGCTGAGCCTGCGCAGCCCCGTGCTGGAGATGGTCAACCTGGGCGTCAGCCCGGTCGGCCGGCTGATGGAGGTTGCCGAAATAGCCGTTAGCCCGGTCGGCCGGCTGAAGCCGGGACGAAGCGAGAGCGTGGCCCGCGAGCGGGTACCCGGCGGGCCGAAGCCCGCCGACTCACTTGACGGTTATCCTGGCCATGCACGGCGTGGTTCAGCCGGCCGCGGCGCGGGCGGCCTCGACGGCCTGCTTGAGGTGGTGGACGACCCGGTTGCGGTTGCGCACCAGCTTCGTCTGGAGGAAGCCGTAGGCGTTGCTGGCCGGGTCGAGCGTGGCGAGCCGCGCGGCCGGCTGGAGCAGCGCCAGGCGCGGCATCGGGGTGGCTGGGTCGTGCTCGTAGGGGCCGGCCTCGGTCATCCAGATCGGCACGAGCAGCCGCGTGAGCTGGAAGACGGCGCGGTCGATCCGAGCGAGCGCGCCGGTGTCGCCCGCGGCGCGCGCCCGCTCGGCAGCCGCGTTGAGCGCGCCGACGGCCTCGCGCAGCTCGGTCGCCAGCGCGATCGGCCGCGCGAGGTCGAGGTGGTTGCCCGCCTTCTCGCTCAGGCCGTTCAGCGTCTTGAGCAGTTCGTCGGCCAGCTCGGCGTAGTCGTAGGGCAGCACGTCGGCGTTGAGCACGCCCAGCGCCGTGGCGGCGTAGATGCGCGTGTCGAGCGTGAGGATCTGCGGGTCGGCGGTCTCGACCGTGTCGGCGGGGGTGTGCCACCACCAGTTCATGCCGCAGCCGCTCACCGCCCAGCGCTCGCCCTTCGGCCGCTGCGAGAAGAGCACGTAGAACGAGGGCAGGCCGTGCCCCCAGAACGACTGGTCGCCGGCGCGCGATGGGCCGCGCAGCTCCTCGATCCGCTGGCCGGTGTAGCGCTCGATGACGGCGCTGGCGTAGGCGCGGTTCTCGGGCATCACGCTCTGCCAGGTGTAGTCGGTCGCGCCCTGGGCGCCGGGCGAGTCCATGTTGAGGTAGCCGACGCAGTGGCCCTGCAGGTCCTCCCAGAAGTGGTCGGCGTACCAGGTCGAACCCGAGTAGCGGCCGGTCGAGTGGCCGGGCCACCAGCAGACGCGCACCCCGCGCTTGAGCTGGTCGCGCACGGCGTGGAAGACCCGCGCCAGCTCCATGCCGGCGGCATTGCCGGTGGCGTTGTCGGTCGTGCCGTAGTACCAGCTATCGAGGTGGCTGGCGATGAGCAGGAAATCGTCGGTCTGGCCGGGGATGCGCGCCTCGACCAGCGGCACCTCGCGCCAGCCGGTCTCGGTGTGGGTCGAGACCTTCACGCGGACGGGCCCGTTGGCGCAGAGCGCGCGCAGCCGCAGCCCGTCGCGGCGCTTCACCTGCACCGCTTGGATCGCGGGGATGCGGTCGGCGTTGTCGGGCGTGGGCGTGCCCCAGATCGTCGTCACGATCCCCTCGTGGACGGCGTCCTCGTCGCTCGCCCAGATGTGGACCGTGCCGAGCGCGCCGGCAAGCTGGGCGTGGCGCACCGTCTCCGGGCCACCCTGGTCGGCCAGCGCGAACTTGCCGCGCACGTCCACCCGCTCGAAATCGGCCGGGTCGCCCGCGCCCACGTCGACTAGCTCGGCCTCGACGCCCTCGGGCACCGAGATCGAGAAGGCGCGCGTGGCGGTGGGCACCTCGAACCGCTCGGGGGTCAGGATCTCGAGCCGCGCGCTGTGCGGGTGGCTCAGGTATGAGCGGAACGTGTGGATGCGCGTGTCGATCCCGAGCGAGGTCAGCCGGTCGCGCACGTACTCGGCCGCGCGGCGCTCGTCCTCGGTGCCCGAGTGCCGCTCCAGCGTCGAGAGGTGGCGCACATCCTCCATCAACCGCTCGGTGGAGACGCTCTCCACAACCTGCCGCTCCAGATCACTTGCCGTGGTCATCATCGACCATTTCCTCCCTTATCGCTACTGCTGTGCGGAGCGCTTGCCCTTGCCATCGGAGGGCGGTAATCCGCTGGGGCCCGCTCGCGAGCCACGGCTGCACCTCGTCCCAGCCTCGGCCGGCTCGCCCGTCCCTCCGCGCCGGCTTCAGCCGGCCGACCCAACGGCTGGACTGGATCCACAATCTCGATCAGACAGACCCGGCCGACCGCACCGATCCGGCCACCTACCCGAGCACGCCCTGGCGCGATTGGGGATCGAGCGCGTCGCGCAGGGCGTCCCCGAGGAAGTTGTAGGCGAGCACGGTGCAGAGGATGAGCATGCCCGGATAGAAGGGCAGCAGCGGGTTCTCCCACATGTAGGCCTGCGCGTTGCTGAGCATGTTGCCCCAGCTCGCCTCGGGCGGCTTGATCCCCAGGCCCAGATAGCTGAGCGCGCTCTCGGTCAGGATCGCCCCGGCCACCCCCAGCGTCGCGGCCACCACGATCGAGGGGATCGCGTGCGGCAGGATGTGGCGCCAGAGGATGCGCCCGTCGGTCGCGCCGAGCGTGCGCGCGGCAGTGACGAACTCGAAGCCGCGGTACTTGATCACCTCGCTGCGGACCACCCGGGCGACGACCATCCAGCTTGTCAGCCCGATCACCAGCACGATGTTCTGGAAGCTCGTGCCGAACACGGCCACCACGATCAAGAGCAGGAAGAACGTCGGGATCGAGAGCATGCCGTCGGTGAAGCGCATCAGCACCGCGTCGACCCAGCCGCGGAAGAAGCCGGCCGTGGCGCCCACGATCGTGCCGATCGAGATCGAGATCGCCATCGCGATCAGACCGACGCTGAGCGAGATCCGCGAGCCGACCAGCAGCCGGGCGAGGACATCGCGGCCGCTCTCGTCGGTGCCCAGGATGTAGTCGCCGCCCGGCGGCGCATGCTTGGCGCGGATGTTCACCTCGTTGGGTGGGCGGGGCGTGATCACCGGCGCGAGGATCGCCAGCGCGTAGATCACGATCAGGTAGGCGAGCGCCAACAGGGCCAGCCGGTTGCGGCTGAACCGCTGCCAGAAGAGCGCCCAGCGTCCCCGGTGGCCCCGGTCGTGGGCGAGCGTCGCCGCGGGCGCCAGCCCGACCGCGCGTGCCTCGGCCACGGTGTACCTCCTCGTCGGGTGTGGGCTGCGGCCGGCTGAGCCGAGGGGCCGCGGCGCCTGGCCCGCCCTAGTCAGCGTGCAGTTTGATGCGCGGATCGAGATAGGCGTAGACGATGTCAGTGAGCAGGCTGCTGACGACCACCAGCGCCGACACGGTCAGCGTGATGCCCATCACCAGCGGGTAGTCGCGCGTGGTGGCGGCCTCGACGCCGAGGCGCCCGAGCCCCGGCCAGGCAAAGACCGTCTCCGTCACCGCGGCGCTGCTGAGCAGGCGCGGGATGAGCACGCCGATCACCGTTACCACCGGGATGAGCGCGTTCTTGAGCGCGTGGCCCCAGAGCACCGCCTGCGCCGAGAGGCCCTTGGCCGCGGCGGTGCGCACGTAGTCCTCGCCCAGCACCGTCACCATGCCGCTGCGCATGTAGCGCGCCAACTCGGCGGTGGTGAACGTGCTGAGCACGAGCGCCGGCAGGACGAGGTAGCGCAGCCGGTCGCCGGGGTCGAAGCCGGAGGAGCCCGGCGTGAGCATGCCGCCGGCCGGCAGCAGCTTGAGGTTGACGGCGAAGACCAGGATCAGCATCAGGCCGAGCCAAAAGACCGGCACCGAGACGCCGATGAAGCTGATCGTGGTGACGAGGTAGTCGAAGAGCGAATAGCGTTTGACGGCGGAGACGATGCCGGCCGGGATGGCGATCAGCAGCGCCAGGCCGAGCGCGGCCGTCGCCAGCAGCACCGAGTTGGGCAGGCGCTCGACGACGAGCGACATCACCGGCTTGACCTGGCTGTAGCTCGAGCCGAGGTTGCCCTGGAGCACGTTGCCGAGCCAGCGCGCGTACTGGACCGGAATCGGGTCGAGCAGACCCATCTCGCGCATGATCCGCTCCGCCTCAGCCTTGCTGATCTCCGGGTTGAGCAGGATCGCCGGGCCGCCCGGCGCGCTGTGGATCAGGAAAAACGTGACGACGCTGACGATGAAGAGCAGGATGACCGCCTGCACCAGCCGTACGACGATGTATCGGCCCATCGGTGATCTCTTCCCTATCCCGGCCCGGTTGAGGTAGCGCCCCGCCGCGTTAGCGCTTGATCCAGACGCGCTCCATGTAGGTCAACGCATCGCGGTAGCCCATCTTGGTCCAGTTCTGCGTGCGGGTGTTGATCCCCTGCAATTCCTCAGGATAGTACAGGAAGATGATCGGCACATCCTCGGCGATCAGCTCCTGGAAGCGCTTGTAGATCGGGGCGCGCTTCGCCACGTCGGACTCCCGGCGGCCCTGCTCGAGCAGCCGGTCGACCTCGGGGTTGCTGTAGCCCCAG
>JBHOQZ010000975.1:0-5453 GCA_042408635.1 Chloroflexota bacterium | reverse complement strand
CAGCCGCGCCGCGATCTGCGCCCGCATCGCGGGGATGTGCGGAAGGAGCCGCGGCCGCTCGGCCAACACCGCCACATCCACGTTCACCACGCGCCAGCCGGCCGCGCCGAGCAGGTTGCAAACGCTCGCCAGCAGCTCCAGGCTGTCGGCGTCGGCGAAGCGCGCGTCGCCCGACGGGAAATGCTGGCCGATGTCGCCGAGCGCTGCCGCGCCCAGGAGCGCGTCCATGAGCGCGTGCAGCACGACATCGGCGTCCGAGTGGCCCTCAAGGCCGAGCGGGTGGTCGAGCTCGACCCCGCCCAGCACGAGCCGTCGGCCGGGCACCAGCCGATGGACGTCGTAGCCGATCCCCACGCGCAGCTCCGACGGGACCGGGCGAGCCTGGTCTGCGCTCACCCGCGCCCCCGGAGCGCGGCCTCGGCCAGCTCGAGGTCGATCGGGTAGGTGATCTTGAGGTTGTCCGCCAGGCCGGGCACGAGGTGGACCGGGTGGCCGAGCGAGGCGACCATGGCCGCATCGTCGGTCCAACGCGGGTCCGCCTGGCGATGGGCGCGCGCCAGCAGGTCGCGGCGGAACGCCTGCGGCGTCTGGAGGCTGCGCAGCCTGGAGCGGTCGGGGGTGCAGGCGACGTGCTCGGTGGCATCGGCCAGCTTGACCGTGTCGGTGACCGGTGAGGCGGCCGCGGCGGCACCGTGGGCCAGCGCGGCGTCGAGCACGGCCGTGAGCAGCACCGGGGGCAGCAGCGGGCGCGCCGCGTCGTGCACAACCACCCAATCGAGCGCCGGCAGCGCGGCGAGTGCCGCGGCGATCGAGGCCCGGCGGCGGCTGCCGGCCGGCACGATTGCCACGACCTTCGGGAGGCGGCGCGCCGACACCACGAAGTCGGCCCGCTCGACCGCGTCCGGCCGCACCGCCAGGACGATCGCGCTGATCCGCGAGTGCTCGGCGAGCGCGCGCACGGCCCGCTCGAGCACGGTCAGATGGCCTAGCGGCGCAAAGAGCTTGTCGAAGCCGAATCGGCGGCTCCCACCGCCCGCCGCCACGATCGCGCCGAACACCGGCGCCTGAGGCCCCGCCATGGGCTACTCGGCCACGCGCCCGGCGAGGCCCGCGCCGTCGCCCTTGGGTTGGGCAAAGAGCATGCGACCAGCACTCGTCTGGAGGGCGCGCGTGACCACGACCTCGAGCTCGAGGTCCTTGTAGCGGCGGCCGCCGTCGACGACCACCATCGTGCCGTCGTCGAGGAAGCCCACGCCCTGGCCCCACTCCTTGCCGTCCTGCACGATCCGCACGCTGAGCGCCTCGCCCGGCAGTGCGATCGTCTTGACGGCGTTTGCCAGGTCGTTCATGTTCAGCACCCTCACCCCCTGGAGGCGGGCCACCCGGTTGAGGTTGAAGTCGGTCGTGAGGATGGAGAACCCCTCGCGCGCGGCCAGCGACACGAGCTTGGCGTCGACGTCCGCCCCCTCAGCCTCGAGGTCGACGATCTCGAGCGCCCCCGCCCGGCGCTGCAGCCGCTCCAGCACGTCGAGGCCGCGCCGACCGCGGTTGCGCCGGATGGCATCTGCCGAGTCGGCGATCCTTTGCAATTCCTCCAGCACGAAGCGGGGCACGAGCAGGCAGTCGCGGATGAAGCCAGCGGCGTAGACGTCGGCGACCCGCCCATCAATGATGGCGCTGGTGTCGAGCAGGATGCGCCCCCGCTCGGTGCTGCCGCGCTCGGCCAGGCGCAACCCCCGCGGCGCAAGGCCTAGGAGCTCGCGGCGGCGCATCAGCGCCACCGTCACGCCAGCGTAGGCAAACGCCAGGCAGGTGACCAACGGGAGGAAGCGCCCGAGCAGGTCGGGCAGGAGCGAGAGCGGGATCGCGGCGAGCGCCGAGAGCACGAGCCCCACGAAGAGGCCGCCTGTCGCCACCACGAGGTCCTGGAGTGGCATCGAGCCCAGCGTGCGCCGCAGCGCCGCCAACGGGCGGGCCGTGACGTAGCCGGTGAACCAGACCGCCACCGCACCCACGACCGCCGCCGCCGCCCAGCCGATGATGTTGCGCCGCCCTGGGTCGATCCCCTCGGCGAGCAGATACGCCACCGCGTAGGCGGCGTAGCCGCCGAGGAGTCCCCCGCCGATTCGCACCAGGATGTCGAGGATCACCGCTGGCTCTCTCCCCCCCAAGAGACCGCTGCACCCGCCGACCCATGCCGATCCATCGGCGTCCCGCGACCCGCCCCTTGCGCGAGCGGCCGGGTCGCGGGTGTTGCTGCGCCGCGCGCCACCCCGCGCCCCGACCCGGGGCGGGCTCGACGGCTACGCTTGGTCCAGCGCCACGTCGAGCGCCTCGGCGAGGGTCGAGGCCTTCACCAGTTGGACATCGGCGTCGCGCAGCCGGCGCAGGTCGGTCGAGCGGGGCACCACGCACCGCTCGAAGCCGAGCTTGGCCGCCTCGGCGACGCGCCGCTCGACGCCGTGCGCGCGGCGCAGCTCGCCCGACAGCCCCACCTCTCCGATCAGGGCGAGTTGGGAGCGCACCGGCCGATCGCGGAAGCTCGAGGCGATGGCCGTCGCCACGGCCAGGTCCGCCGCCGGCTCGTCGATCTTGATGCCGCCAACCACGTTGACGTAGATATCCTGCCCAGAGAGCGCGAGGCCGACCCGCTTGGTCAGCACGGCCGTCATCAGCAAGAGCCGGCCCAGCTCGAAGCCGTTGGCGGTGCGTCGCGGCAGCCCGAACCCGGTCGGGCTGGTCAGCGCCTGCACCTCGACCAGCAGCGGCCGCGTTCCCTCGAGCGTCACCGCCACGGCGCTGCCCGAGGCGACCTCCGAGCGCTCGGCGAGCAAGGCGGCCGAGGGGTTCTGCACCTCGACCAGCCCCTCGTTGACCATCTCGAAGACGCCGACCTCGTTGGTCGAGCCGAAGCGGTTCTTCTGCCCCCGCAGCAGCCGGAAGGCGTTGAACCGCTCGCCCTCGAGGTAGAGCACGGCGTCGACGATGTGCTCGAGCACCTTGGGGCCGGCGATCGCTCCCTCCTTGGTCACGTGGCCGACTAGGAAGATCGGCACCCCGCTCGACTTCGCCAGCCGCATCAGGCGCATAGTGCACTCGCGGAGCTGTCCGACGCTGCCCGCCGCCGACTCGAGCTCGTCGACATAGACAGTCTGGATCGAGTCGACGACGACGAGCGCGGGCTCGATCTCGTCGACGGTCTCGACGATCCGCCCGAGGTTCGTCTCCGAGAGCACCAGCAGGTCGGGTTCCAGCAGGCCGAGCCGCTCGGCGCGCAGCTTGATCTGCTCGGCCGATTCCTCGCCCGAGACGTAGAGCACCTTGCCGTGCTGCCGCGCCACCAGGCCCGAGACGTTGAGCAGCAGCGTGCTCTTGCCGACGCCGGGGTCGCCGCCGATCAGCACGAGCGAGCCGGGGACGATCCCGCCGCCGAGCACGCGGTTGAACTCCTCGAGCGGCACGCGCAGCCGCTCGAAGACCTCGGTCCTGACCTCGGTGATGCGCTGCGGCGGGTTCGCCCGGGCGGCGCCGACCGGCACGGCGGCGCGGGCCGCAGGCGCGCCGCCGCGCGTCTGGAGGGTCTCGACCAAGGTATTCCACTCGCCGCAGCCGGGGCAGCGCCCGGCCCACCGCGGCGAGCTGACGCCGCACTGCTGGCAGACAAACTGGGTGACGACTCTGGGCATGCGCGCCGCGCCTTTCTGGAGCGCTCGTCGCTCGACTGTTTCAATTATAGCGAGCGCGAAGCGGTGGCACCCTGCGGGGTGCCACCGCTTCGCGGCGTTGTGCTGGCTGGTTGTGCCGGCTCAGGCCGGGCTGGTGGCCAGCTCCGGGGTCTCCGGCTCCGGCGTCGACTTGATGCTGAAGACGATCTCCTCGCCCTCGGCATCAGCGATCACCGTGTCGCCCGGCTTGTACTGGCCCTTGAGTAGGCCCTCGGCCAGCTTGTCCTCGACCATCTTCTGCACCGCGCGGCGCAGCGGCCGCGCGCCGAAGACCGGATCGAAGCCCTTCCTGACGAGCAGCTCCTTGCCCGCCTCGGTCACCTCGAGGTGCATCTGTTGCTCGGCGAGCTGCTTGCGCACGCGCGCGAGCTGCAGATCGGCGATCTGCTTGATCTCCTCAAGCTGGAGCTGGCGGAAGACGACGATGTCGTCGATGCGGTTTAGGAACTCGGGGCGGAAGGTGTTCTTCAGCTCCGTCAGGACCTTCCCCTTCATCTTCTCGTACGCCTGCTCCGCCGACTTGACCTCGTCCGCTGTCTTCGCCTGGAAGCCGAGCGTCGTGTCGCGCTTGAGGAGGTCGGCGCCGACGTTGCTCGTCATGATGATGATCGTGTTGCGGAAGTCCACCCGGCGCCCCTTGGCGTCGGTGAGGTGCCCGTCCTCCATGATCTGGAGGAGCATGTTGAACACCTCGGGGTGGGCCTTCTCGATCTCGTCGAGCAGGATCACCGAGTACGACTTGCGCCGCACTGCCTCGGTGAGCTGGCCGCCCTCCTCGTAGCCGACGTAGCCGGGCGGCGAGCCGACAAGCCGGGCCACGGAGTGGCGCTCCATGAACTCCGACATGTCGATCTTGATCATCGCGTCCTCGCTGCCGAACATGAACTCGGCCAGCGTCTTGACCAACTCCGTCTTCCCGACGCCGGTGGGGCCGAGGAAGATGAACGAGCCGATCGGGCGCTTCGGATCCTTGAGGCCGGCCCGGGCGCGGCGCACCGCGTAGGAGATCGTCTTGATCGCCTCGTCTTGGCCGATGATCCGCTTGTGCAGCGCCTCTTCCATGTGCAGAAGCCGCTCGGACTCCTCCTGGTTGATCGTCGTCACCGGGATGCCGGTCCACATCGATACGATCTCGGCGATGTGCTCCTCGGTGACGACCGGCTGCTCTGCCTCCTGCTGCTCGTGCCAGTTCTTCTCGATCTCGTCGATTCGCGCTCGCAGCTCCTGCTCGCGCTCCTTGAGCGCGCGGGCGTGCTCGAAGCGCTGGGCCCCGATCGCCGCCTCCTTGTCCTTCTGGAGCGCCTCGAGCTCGCGCATCGCCTCCTTCAGGCTGGAGGGAGCGGTCGCCTTGCGCAGCCGCACGCGCGAGGCCGCCTCGTCGACCAGGTCGATCGCCTTGTCGGGCAGGAAGCGGTCGGGCACGTAGCGGGCCGCCAGGTTGGCGGCGGCGTCGAGCGCCTCGTCGCTGATCTTGAGCCGGTGGTGCTCCTCGTAGCGCGAGCGGATCCCCTTGAGGATCTCGATCGTCTCCTCGATCGTCGGCTCCTCGACCATCACCTGCTGGAAGCGGCGCTCGAGGGCCGCGTCGCGCTCGATGTACTTGCGGTACTCGTCGAGCGTGGTCGCGCCGATGCACTGCATCTCGCCGCGAGCGAGCGAGGGCTTGAGGATATTGGCGGCGTCGACAATCGGGTCGCAGTGGCGGGTAGACAGGCCGGCATCCTCATC
>JBHOQZ010000973.1:0-3389 GCA_042408635.1 Chloroflexota bacterium | reverse complement strand
GATGAGGCGCAGCAGGATGTTCTCGACGTCTTCGCCGACGTAGCCGGCCTCGGTCAGCGCGGTCGCATCGGCGATCGAGAACGGCACGTCGAGGATACGCGCCAGCGTCTGGGCGAGGAGCGTCTTGCCGCAGCCGGTCGGGCCGATCAGCAGGATGTTGGACTTCTGCAGCTCGACATCGTCGATCTGCATGCCGTTGTTGATGCGCTTGTAGTGGTTGTAGACCGCGACCGAGAGCACCTTCTTGGCGCGCTCCTGACCGACCACGTACTGGTCGAGCAGCTCGCAGATGCGCCGCGGGCTCGGAATCTTGCTCGGGGCGATGCGCGCCTTGTTGGCGGCGGGCGCCTGCTCCTCGTCGATGATCTCGCGGCAGAGCTCGACGCACTCGTCGCAGATGTAGACGGCGCCTGGCCCGGCGATCAGCCGCCTGACCTGATCCTGCCCCTTGCCGCAGAAGGAGCAGTGGTACTGAATGCGTGAGTTCCTGGTGCCGGCCACTGGACCTTCCTCCCCGACTCGCTTGGCTTCCGGTGCCCCGCACCGTTGCGGTCGCCCTTCGCGCTCCCGCGTTCGGCCGCCCCGACACCCCGATCCGGGCGCCGCCACCGGGCGCGCCGGCGCCGCCCCTCTGCGCTAATCCGCGGCGGCGGTGGCGGGCGTCTTCGAGGCCGTCAGGATTTCGTCGACCAGCCCGTATTCGACCGCCTGCTCGGCGGTCAGGTAGAAGTTGCGGTCGGTGTCGCGCACGATCCGCTCGAGTGGCTGCCCCGTGTGCTTTATCAGGATGCCGTTGAGCAATGTACGCATGCGCAGGATCTCTTTCGCCTCGATCTCCATGTCGGCGGCCTGGCCCTGCATGCCGCCTAGTGGCTGGTGCATGTGCACACGCGCGTTCGGCAGCACGAAGCGCTTGCCCTTGGCACCCGCCGTCAGCAGGATCGTCCCCATGCTGGCCGCCTGGCCGATGCAGATCGTCGAGACGTCCGGCTGGATGAGCTGCATGGTGTCGTAAATCGCGAGACCCGCGGTAATGACGCCGCCCGGCGAGTTGATGTAGAGGCTGATGTCGCGCTCTGGATCCTCGCGCGCGAGGAACAGGAGCTGGGCGACAATGACATTCGCAACCTGATCGTCGATCGGTGTGCCGAGAAAGACGATCCTCTCCCGCAGCAGGAGGGAGTAGATGTCAAAAGCGCGTTCGGTACGTCCCGTGGTCTCGATGACCATCGGGATGACGCTGCGTGGGTCCATCGTTTGCCTACTCCTGTCTCGGCCGGTTGCCCGGCCCGGTGCGCCGGCGCCCAAACCTAGCCCCGTCCCTGCGCCGGCGCCGAGCCGACCTCGGCCGCGCCCGTCGCGGCAGGCGTCGTCTCGCTCGTCGCCGTGGCCGCCTCGGGCGCACTCGACTCCGCCTCGGCCGGCGTCGCGGCCTTGGCCGCGGTGGCGCCCTTGCCCCGAGCGATAGCGACCAAGCGGGCTCTCACCTTACTCTCCATTATATCGTGAGCCAGCCGGGAACGCGGACCGGCGCCCGACAGTTCGCGCCGCCGCTGCTCCGTCTGCCGCGCGTCCCCCCGCCCCAGGAACGCCGCCATGCCGTCGATGGTGCGCTGCAGCTCCTCCGGCTCGACCTCGATGCCCTCCCGGTGGGCGATCTCGTGGAGGACGAACTCGGTGCGCAGCTCGCGCTCCGCGAGCGGGCGCTGCTCCTCGCGCAGCTCCTCGGGCGACTTCTTCATTAGGTCGAGGTACTGATCAAGTGGGATCTGCCCCGAGCGCACGCGCTCCTGGAGACGGCTCATCAGATCGTCGAGCGCGCGCTCGACCAGCTTCGGCGGCAGCGGCACGGTCGACTGGTCGACCACGGCCTCGATCACCCGCCGCTCGTACTCCTCGTCGGCGCGCCGCTGCTCGTTCTCCTCGAGCCGCCGGCGGATTTCCCCCCGCAGCTCCTCAAGCGTCTCGCCCATCCCGACCGTCTTCGCCAGCTCGTCGTCGAGCTTGGGCAGGTGCTTCTCCCGCACGGCGTGGACGGTGACCTCGAACTCCCCCGTGCGCCCGCGCAGGCTCTCGGCCTGGAAGTCCTCGGGGTAGTCGAGGTTGAAGGTGAGGGTCTGGCCCGGGGTGGCACCCACCAGTCGCTCGGCGAAGCCCGGCGCCGGGAACCGGTTCTCGGGATCCAGGTCGAAGTCGAAGTTCTTGCGATCGAGCAGCGCGCTCTCGCCGGCCTTGCCGGTGACGTCGATGGTGACGCGGTCGCCCATCTGCGCGGGGCGCTCGACGGGCGCGAACTCGGCATGCTGCTCGCGCAGGCTCGCCAGCACCTCGTCGACGCGCTCCTCGGGGACCTCGACCCGCTCCGGCTCGATCCGCAGCTCAGTGTAGGGGCCCAGCTCGATCGTCGGACGTACCGGCACGACCGCCTTCAGCGTCAGCGGCTCCTCCGAGACGAGCTCCAGGTCGGGTTGCTCGATCGGATCGAGGGCAGCCTCCCGCACGGCCTCGCTGTAGACCTCCGGCAGGAGCTTGTCGAGCGCCTCCTGCCGAACCGCCTCACGGCCTACCATCATCTCGACGATGTGGCGTGGGGCCCTCCCCTTGCGGAAGCCGGGGATGTTGACCTGGCTGGCGAGGCGCGCTGCCGCCCGCTGCTCCGCCTTGCTCACGCGCTCCGGCTCAACCTCGATGTTGAGCACGACCTGGCTGTTCTCGATCGGTTCGGCCGTAACCTTCAATGTCCGCAACCTCTTCTGCCATGCGCAGTCGAGCGCCCCCGCCCGCGACCCGCCGAAAGCGGGACACGCGGCAGCGCGGAGCGCGGTTCGTCACCAACTATCGCTCGGATTATAGCACCCGGCCACGTCCGGTCCCGCCCCAACCTGCGCGGCCCGGCCTGCGCGCCGCGGTCACACCGGCCCGGCCGGCTGGGCTCCGCCGACCGACGGCCGCGTCCGGGCGCCCGGCAGCAAAAAGCCGGGCCCGAACCCTGGACCCGGCCCCGAAGCGGAAGACGAGATTCGAACTCGCGACCTTCTCCTTGGCAAGGAGACGCGCTACCGCTGCGCCACTTCCGCGTGCTGCCCTTTCTTTATACACAAGCGCCGCGCCGCGTGTCAAGCCCCGCGCCGAGTCGGGTCTCCGCCCTTCGGCGTGAAACGTCCCGCGCCGCGCGGGGATGTATGGAGGTTGCGGAATTAATGCGGGGAATGCGATCGGCGGGTCCAAGCCGGCGCGACGGGACGATTCCGCACCATTTCCGCACCTTGCATAGCCGAGAGCGGGCGCCCCTACCCGTGCTATCTCGGCCGACACGTACACCGGCACTATTTCCGCACCGTGCCTAAGCCGGCTGAGACGTGCCCGTCCCAGCCCCCGGAGGGGGCTTC
>JBHOQZ010000971.1:0-2363 GCA_042408635.1 Chloroflexota bacterium | reverse complement strand
CGGACGCGCTGGACGCCGTGCTACGCGCCCGGTTCGAGGATCCGCACCTGATCCTCTACACCTCCGGCACCACCTGACACCCGAAGGGGGCGGTGCTGACCCACGCCAACTGGTTCTGGAACGCGGTCAACGTCGCCAGCGGGGTTGAGCTGAGCGGCCGCGACACCACGGTGACCGTGCTGCCGCTGTTCCACAGCGGCGGCATCGGCCTCTTCACCGTGCCGACGCTGGGGGTCGGCGGCCGGGTCGCCATCCTGCGGCGGTTCGAGGCGGCCGCGCTCGCCAGCCTGATTCAACAGGAGCGGGCGACGCTGGTCTTCGGCGTGCCGGCGATCTGGCAGGCGATGCTCGAGCTGCCCGAGTTCACGGTAGAGGGGTTCCCCTCGCTGCGCTACCTCAGCTCGGGCGGCGCGCCCTGTCCCCTGAGCGTGATCGAGGGGCTGCACGCGCGCGGCTTCACGCTGCTCCAGGGCTACGGCCTGACCGAGACGGCGCCCGGCGGGACGCTCCTGGCGCCGGAGGACGCGCACCGCAAGGCAGGCACGGTCGGCAAGCCGTTCCCCTATGTCGAGCTGCGCGTGGTCGACGCGCACGACCGGGATACGGCTCCGAACGAGATCGGTGAGATCCTCTTCCGCGGCCCGAACGTCTTCGCCGGTTACTGGAACCTGCCCGAGGCAACCGCGGCGGCGTTCACGCCGGACGGCTGGTTTCGCACGGGCGACCTCGGCCGGCTCGACGCCGAGGGCTTCCTCACCGTGGTCGACCGCAAGAAGGACATGATCATCTCGGGCGGGGAGAACGTCTACTCGGCCGAGGTCGAGGACGTGCTGCACGCCCACCCGGCCGTGGCCGAGGCCGCCGTCATTGGCGTGCCCGACCCGCGCTGGGGCGAGGCGGTGCGCGCGATCGTCGTGGTGCGTGCGGGCGTCGCGACGGACGAGGCGACGCTAATCGCCCACTGCCGCGAGCACCTCGCCCGCTACAAGGTGCCCCGCTCGGTCGTCTTCACCGACGCCCTCCCGCGCAACGCCACCGGCAAAGTCCTCAAACGCGACCTGCGCGAACAATTCGGCGCACCCTAGGCTTTCAGGCGGTGCCGAGGTAGGCGGCGCGGACGTGGGGGTTGCCGAGGAGGTCGCGGGCGGGGCCACCGAGCACGATCCGGCCGTATTCGAGCACGTAGCCCCGGCCCGCCAGCTTCAGACTCTGCACGACGTTCTGCTCGACCAGCAGCACGGTGACGCCCTCGCGGTTCACCTCGCGCAGCGTCCGCAGCACGGTTTGCGTCAGCAGCGGGGAGAGCCCGGCGGAGGGCTCGTCGACGAGCAGCAGCCGCGGCCGACCCATCAGCGCCCGGCCCACCGCCAGCATCTGCTGCTCGCCGCCGCTCATCGTGCCGGCCTTCTGCGTCAGGCGCTCGCGTAAGCGCGGGAAGAGCGCGCAGACCCAGTCGAGCGAGGCGGCGCGCCGCTCCCAGGCACCCGGCACGAACGCCGCGCCCAGCTCGAGGTTGTCGCGCACCGTCATCTCAGGGAAGACGTGGCGCCCCTCGGGCACGTGGCCGATGCCGAGCCGCACGATCTCGGCCGGTGAGAGGGTGTGGATGGGGCGGCCGTCGAAGCGGATCTCACCGCGGCGCGGCCGTACAATCCCCGAGATCGTGCGCAGGAGCGTCGTCTTGCCGGCGGCGTTGGCCCCCACCAGCGAGACGATCCCGCCCGCCTCGACGCCGAGCGAGACGTCCCAGAGCACCCGCACCTCGCCGTAGGCGACGTCGATGCCGCTGATGTCGAGTAGCATGGCTGTCGGCCCCCTTGCCCCCAATCCTAGGGGGAGCGTCGCTGGATTCTGTGCGGGCGCTCGTCCCGTCATCTGGCGCTGCCGGCAGTGCCGGGACACGTCCTCGCACGCACATCGCGGCGAGCGCGCGGTTGCCCGACCGCACTGCCGTAACCCGTCTCACCGAATGCCCCCTGGATTGCGGGGCGGTTCTCCAGGTTGCGAATGGCAGGGCGACCCCCCGGAGCGGTGGCTGGGTACCTGCTGGCGGTGGCGAGCCCCCTGGATTGGGAGCTGGGTACCCGTCGGCGGGGGGCGGGACCGCCCCCCAGCATTGGGGGGTCGGGGGGGCAGGGCCGCCATCAGCCGGCCGTCCCGGTGGTGTCGGCGTCTGGTTCGTCTTCGCGGCCGAGGTAGGCTTCGATGACGCGCGGGTCGCGGCTGATGGTTTCGTAGCTGCCCTCGGTGAGCTTGCGGCCGTAGTCCATTACCACCACGTGCTCCGAGAGCTCGCGCACGGTGCCCATCTCGTGCTCGATCAGCAGGATCGTGATGCCGTCGTCGCGCAGGCGGCGCACGAG
>JBHOQZ010000968.1:0-2125 GCA_042408635.1 Chloroflexota bacterium | reverse complement strand
CTGGGGGAGACGGGGAGGGGACCCTCCTGCCCCCGATGCTGGGGGTGAGGGAGCGTGTCCCTCCCGCCCAGGGCTGTGGGGAGCGTGGCCAGCCCGTCCCCGTTGCTGAGGGTGACGGAGGCGCTGCGTCCCCGTGCCGGGGGAGGGGATCGTCGGGTTGGCGGCCTCTGGCCCGGTAACGGGGGCGAGCCGGCGAGGCTTACGGGGTGCCCGGTGCCGCGCCAGCGTGCCGGTGGCCCGCGCCGGGACGCCGTTCCTCCTCGCGCTCCGGAGGGTCTTCGCCGGGGACCGCCGGCCGCCCTCGCACCATCGGTGGCTCGCTGGCCCGGCGGGGAGCCTGGCGACTCGTCTCCATCAACGCGTTCCACCTCACCCTTAGGCGAGGCAGGTCGCCCGCGTCAACCGGCCGTGGTGCCTGCCTCTCGGGGAACCGCGCCCAGCCGCGCGCGCAACCGTGGCCGGTTCTCACCTCGTGCCTGCCCGACCGTCTGCGGGTGTCGACCGGCTCAGCCGCCCGAGCTGGCGCCCCCGCTCGGGCGGGGGGGCAGGCGCGGCGCCGGTTGCGCGCGGCGAGCGGCCCGGCATCGACGAGCTGCTCGCCGGCTAAGGCTGGCACCGGGTGCGGGCGCCGGTTGCGCGCGGCGAGCGGCCCGGTCAGCGGCGGGGGCGGGGACTGGTATACTCGCGCCGGCTATGCTGGAGACAGGACCTGCTCGGTGACGCGCGCGGACTGGCTGCCCTGGGCCGCCGTCGCGGCCGGGCTGAGCCTGCTGATGCTGGTCGGCTCGGCCATCGGCTCGGTCAAGGGCCGCGAGCCCTCCCCCGACGAGCTGCCCGCGACGGTGCGCCTGGAGCTGGGCGCGCCCGCGCGGCCGGTGCCGGTCGGGCTGCGCTTCCAGGTCGATGTCACCGCCGAGACCGACGTGAGCACGGGCGGGTTCAGCCTCGATCTGCGCTATCCGGCGAGCCTGGCCCGGCTCGACCGGGTCGAGGTGCACCCCGAGGCGGTGGGCGCGGCGCGCGGGCTGCTCGTGCTCGAGCCGGTGGTCGACCCGGCCGCCGGCGTGGTCCACCTGGCGGCGCGGGCCTGCCCGGCCAAGCCCTGCGGCGGCCCCGTCCCCGCGCTCGAGCCGATCGGCGCGAGCGGCCGCTTTCCGCTCGTCAGCGCGGTCTTCACCGCCACGGCCGCGGGCGAGGGCACGGTTGCGCTCGAGGCCGTCGCCGTCGGCGACACGGGTGCCCGCCTCCAGCCCGTGGCCCAGACGCCACCGGCCGCGCTCGCGGTCGTGCCGCCACGCCAGGTCGTGACGTGGTACGACCCGGTGGCGGCCGGGGGACAGGAATACCTGCTGGCGGTGGGGCAGGTCGAGCCGGCCAACGAGGCGGCGCTCGCGCTCGGGGACGACACCCTGCTGGTGGGCGAGCTGCCCACCGACTGGTACTGGGTGACACGCTTCGCGGGGTGGCGCCGCGGCCCGGCGCTGCTCGCCCCGCGCAGTCTCCGGGGCGTCCACTTCGCGCGGCGCACCTACGCCCCCGCGCCGAGCGAGCTGGTGGGCTGGTCGACGGAGGCGCTGGCGAGCCGCTGGCATTTCCCGCTCCTCGACCCGGCCGACGGGCCGGCGGCGCTCCTCGTCGCCAACCTCAACGGCGCCCCGGCGCGCGTCCGCGCGACGCTGGGCGACGCGGCGCTCCCCGACTGGGTGGTGCCCGCGGGTGCCACCTACGCCCTGCCGCTGTCGGCTGACCACCGCGGCCCGCTCCGGGTCGAGACGACGCTGCCGCTCGACGGCTCGCCCCTCGCCACGCTGACCACGCTTCGGCTGGGCTCCGAGGCGGCCGGCTTCGTGGTGGAGGTGGCCGGCACCCCCGAGACCGAGCTCGCGGGCGGGGCCATGTTCCCCTGGTTCGACGGGACCGACCCCGCCCCGGATCGCCTCATCGTCGCCAATCCCGGGCGCGACGCCGTCGCGGTCGAGGTCGACCTCGGTGGCGCCCCGCTCCGCCGCCTGACGCTCGACCCCGTCGAGGCGCGCGCGGTCGCCCTGCCGGCCGTGGCGGCCGGCCCGCTCGTCGTCCGGGGGCGCTCGCCGGTCGATCCGGCGGCGTCGGCGCCGGTGCTGGC
>JBHOQZ010000965.1:0-6169 GCA_042408635.1 Chloroflexota bacterium | reverse complement strand
GGGACGCGTTCGCCGTGTCCGCCCGGCCGGGGGTGAACCCCCGGGCTGAGTTTGCGAAGCCCCCTCCGGGGGCTGGGACGGGCACCTCCCAGCCGGCTTCAGCCGGCTTGGCAAACTGAGCGCGGGGATGAACCCCCGCGCGGCTCCGGGGGCTAGGACGACCGTCCGTTAGCCGGCGTCAGCCGGCCGGCGAAAATGCCCGCATTCTTTCCGCTACTTCCATAAGCGGGCTGGCGAGAGATAGTCCCAGCACCCGGATGGGGCCTTACCCTAACTACGGAGACCCCTACCTGGAAACTGGGCGGCTCGACGCTGAACGCCGATCGGGGGCTGCCGCGGTGCCCCAGCCCTTGCCGCCGAAGCTGGGGCAGGAGCCTTTCGACCGACGGGGTGCCTAGGTGATGACGAGGATCACGGAGGCGGCCAGGAGCAGGCCCATGATGATATTGAAGGCGCGCCGGGCGCGTGGGGAGCGTAACCGGCGCTGAAGGGCGGCACCCGCGACGAGCCACGGCAGGCAGCTCGGCAGCGCGGCCAGCATGAAGATCAGCCCCAGAGCGGCCGACTGGCCCAGCGGGCTGCCGGCGGCCCGGTCGAGGAAGGTCGCGGCCGCGCTCGCGCAGACGAGCCAGGATTTCGGGTTGATGATTTGAAAGAGCGCCGCGCCGAGGCAGCCGACCGGGGAGCCGGCCTCCCCCGCGGTCGGGCTGGCCGTGGCGATCTTCCAGGCGAGCCAGCCCAGAAAGGCCGCGCCGCCCCATTTCACGACGCTCAGGCTGAGCGGGTGATCGAGGATCACGCTCCCCAGCCCGTAGGCGACGACGAACATCAGCAGTCCCATGCCCGCGACCGCTCCGAGCAGCGCGGGCAGGCCGCGCCGCACGCCCACGCTCGCGCCGGTGGCGGTGAGCATGGTGTTGCTGGGGCCCGGCGTGCCGGCCGCGACGACCGAGAAGACGAAGAAGGCGACTGCATGCTCGGGTGTCATCTCCCGCCACCCCCTGAAAGCGCGCTCACCTGGGCCGATGCACCGATCGTAGGCCGGTCGGCCGTCGCCGGTCTTGAACGATCGTGCGGGGACGGGGGCTGGCTGCGCGGCCATGGGCCGGTGGGCGGCGTCGAGCTCCTCCAGGCCTGGTTCGGCGGGCGCGGCTTTGCCCGGCACCGGCACGACACCTACGCCATCGGCGTCACCGAGACCGGTCTCCAGACGTTCGACTACCGCGGCCGGGTCGAGCGCAGTCGGCCGGGCCAGGTCGTGGTGCTCCACCCGGACGAGCCGCACGACGGTCGCGCCGGCGGCCCGGACGGCTTCGGCTACCGCATCGTCTACGTAGACCCCGCCCGGATCGCCGCGGCCGCGCGGGCGATCACGGGCCGTCCGACGGCGCTGCCGTTCGTGCGCGAGCCCGTCATCGACCACCAGACGCTGGCGGGCGCCGTGGCCGCGACGTTCCGCTTCGCGGCCGAGACCCTTGCGCTCGATGCGCTGATCCTCCGGCTGGCCGAGGGGCTGCTCGAGGCGGCTGCTGGCGGCTCGGCTGCCAGCCGCGTGCCCCGGCTCGACCACGCGGCGCTCGCGCGGGCCCGCGCCCGCCTCGATGCCTGCCGAACCGTGGTGCGGTCCGAGGAGCTCGAAGCGGTCACCGGGCTGGATCGCTACGAGCTCGCCCGCCAGTTCCGATTCGTGCACGGGACGAGCCCATACCGCTACTCGCTGCTGCGGCGGCTTGACCACGCGCGCGACCTGTTGCGCAGCGGTCTGCCGACGGTCCAGGTGGCGCTGGCGGCCGGCTTCGCCGACCAGGCCCACTTCAGCCGCATGTTCAAGCTGGCCTACGGCCTGACGCCGGGCAGCTATCGCCGACTCCAGGCACCGCAGGCAGGACCGGGCTACGTGCGCGGCTCGGCGATCTGAGCGTCCAGTAGGATGAGCGAGACCGCGCCGTCAGCGGCTACCGGGGACCGGAACCTGCTGGCGAGCGGAGCGCCGGCTAGCGCTTCCGGGCGATGGTGATGATCTCCGGGCTGGTGGGCGTGAGCGGTTGCCGGTCCCAATCCCCGTACTGCTCCTCGATCTCGAAGCCGGCCGCGGTCAGGCAGGCGGCGACGGCGGCCGCGTCGAGGAACCGCAGCCGGCCGTGGCTCTCCCGCGGCCGGTCCCAGGCGGGGCTGGTGTACGTCGTGGTGAAGCGCACGATCTCCCCCTCGACCGGCGTCTGCACGCGCAGCTCGCGCCGCACCACGACGCCCTCGGGGGTCGTTACCTCGGCGGTGTAGCGGTTCGGCCACCCCTCCCACGCCCTGACCCGCGGGTTGCGCGTCTCGAAGGCGAAGCGCCCGCCGTCGACGAGGGCGGCTCGGACCGCGGCGAGCGCGCAGCGGATCGTGTCGTCGTCGGCCAGCTCCTGGAAGGCGTGGCCCGTCATCACCACGAGGGCGAACTCGCGATCCCACCTGGCGGCTGAGAGGTCGCCGAGCACCCACTCGACTGGCGACTGAGAGGTCGCCGAGCACCCACTCAACGTCGCCGCGTCGGCGTGCCTGCGCGACCATGCCGGGGGCGGGGTCGAGCCCGCACAGCCGGCCGACGTGGCCGGCCTCCCGGGCCATGTGGAGCAACGCGCCCGTCCCGCACGCCACGTCGAGCACGGCCGGCGCCGACAGCACGAGCGGCAGATAGAACCCGACATCGGCCCTCCCCTCCGGCGGGTGGAACAGGTCGTACAGCGCGGCCAGGTCGCCGTCGACGAATTGGTTCTCGATCGTCATGGCACGAGTGGAGCCGATGCGCCCTCAATTGGGGCGATCGGCTCCACCTATCTGCCCCAGAAACGCCACCAAGGCCGAGGCGGATAGACCGGCGTCGGCGGCGGTTTATTGGGACCGACCCCGGGTGGTAGTTGGGCCTCCGCTGGACCAGGAGATTGCGCCGCGATCGTGATGGCGACTACACCAGTCAGTATCCCTAGTAGCAGCAGAATGGTCACCACGGGGCGCTTCCTGCGCGCTGTCATGCCGTTTCTCCTTCTGTTCCACAAGGCTCGACAAGCATGTCGGTGATCACGAGCTAGATGTCCATCGGCGCTGCACGAGCTACACGCTCACGACCTATACGCCGAAGACGAGGGAGCCCGTGCCGCCACAGGTGAGGGATCCTCGCCATGCTCCAGTAAGCTAGACGTAGCCAGCTCCGTCGAGTCGGCTGGTATTGTCGCACTTATCGCGGATGATGTAATCCTGATTTGACAACATCGCTTCGCGTGATAGTATAGTTGGGCCGACCCATTCGAAGGTCATTGTGGTGAGGTGGATAGCATGCTGGAAGGTCCAAGTTCAATCAGCATCCTGCTGCTGGTTTGGTTCAACCAACTCATTCCGTCTGTAGTCGGCGCGCTGATTGCATTGGCAATCGCACGGCGCTTGGGATGGTTCAGGGACTTGCGCCAGTAGGTAACGAAGGTTATTTCCTAGGAAACACAAGCGCGAGTTCAACCCGCTCCTTTCGAAGGGGTTGAACTCTTTCTTACTGGGACCTATTCCGCGCGAGGTTGTCGCTTTATCTTCTCCTTCGGCGGATCGGGTGGCTCCGGAGCTCCGCGTGGGAGCTCTCGAAACGCGGTGGGACTGTGAATGCGCTATGCAGAACCCGACGGCGCGCGTAGAGCCGGATTACCGGGCCCTGGGGGCGGTGCAGCGAACGCATCTACGCGTACGGCATAGCCCTCCTCGTCAACAAGTACACCACCACCGGGCCCAACGGCGCGGACGCATGCCGGCACCTTGGACATATCAACCGTGCCATCGGGCCTCACCCACGGAGGCATCAATGGGGTGGGAGGAGCAGCCGCGGGCGTCGGTGGAGCGGCCGCACCAACGGCCCTTGCATCCTGCGCTGGCGGGAGCACGACCAGAGAAGCGACTGCCAGACCAAGAACGAGTGTCACGCCTGCGTGTGCTGCGGCAGCAGGCTGGGCTCTCGCCCAGAGAAGCGACTGCCAGACCAAGAACGAGTGTCCCTGCGCCATTTGCAATGTTGCGCTCGCGTCGCCTCTTGAACAAGAGTTCCACCTTCGTCACTTTACATCGGGAACCAGATTGGCAGCATCTGAGTGGCACCGCCGTACCATTGGCCGTTGAGCATGTAGTGCATTCCTTGTGCGTAGTAATGCCCGTAGTTGCAGGGTGAGGGAACACCTATGTAGTCGACATGAGCGCTGTAGAAGTTGGTTGTGACGCTGTTGTACGAGTAGCCAGTCCAGATGCACACGTACCACTGGCCTGGCCCTGGACCGCCGGTATTCGGGTCGGAAGTCTAGTTCATTCATAGGTTGTGGGCCGCAACGATGTACCCGGCAGGGCGGTCGAATCTACTGCCGCAGTGAATACCACCGGCCCACCAGTAGTACTCACTCCAGACGTCGATCCACACACGAGGCGTCTTCACCTGGTTGTCGTTCGTGATGATCGACTGGGCACCTGTGCAGTTTGTGTCTGAACTGTAGATGTGGACGTAACCAGTTGACTGCGTGGCGGCATGCGTGATTTGCGGCGTATTGAGCGCCAGGCTGAGCACGGGGATTATGATGACCCTACGTGGACAGCCAGAATGAAATGGGGCATTACCCCGCCGGTGTTCACCGCAGATCGGGATAGCTCAGTCGGCGGCGTTGCATGGCGCACGGGATCGAATGGTGTCGGGCAGCATGCCGAAGGCGGTGCGGGCAGCGGTGGGGCGAGGGGTGTGGTGTGGACGAAAAAACCACGGGCGGGGAGTCCGCTGCGGGAGCTGACGTGTTATCATCTCGGGGTCCGGCGCCGGACGGGGCGCCCGGATGAGGTGTGCGGCCCGTTCGCGCCCGCCACGCGCCGTTCCGGGGGCGGCCCTCGTTGGAAAGGGCCAGACGCCGCGTGCCGGCGTGGGCGCCGCAGCCCCCCTCAGGGCGGGGTGAGGAGTGCAAGGCAACAAGGAGGAAGCTTCGCGCATGCGTTTTACCCCTCTCGCGCGCGCCGCCGGGGCGCTGCTGGTGGCGTCGCTCGTGGCGGCGGGCGGCGTGCTGGCCGCCGGCCCCTGGACGGCCACCAGCAAGATGACCACCGTCCGCTACGGACATACCGTCACGGCCATCGACGGCAACCGCGCCGTCGCCATCGGTGGCTTCGACGACAACACCGCGCTCGCCTCGAGCGAGATCTTCGACGCCGCCTCCGGCACCTGGACGAAGGCCGGCGACATGGCGAACCCGCGCTACCGCCACACCGCCACCCGCATCCAGGACGGCCGCGTGCTCATCGTGGGCGGCCGCAACCAGACGAACGCGATCGCCGTCGCCGAGCTGTTCAACCCGGCCGACGGCTCGTTCCAGCCGGCCGGTGTCCTCCAGACGCCGCGCTACGACCACGCCGCCGTGCTCGGCCTCGACGGCAAGGTCTACGTCTTCGGCGGCAACACCGACCAGCAGCAGGTCGGCGTCGACGAGAACGAGGTCCCGATCTACCAGAACCCGGCGCTGGCCACCATCGAGGTCTGGGACCCTGCCACCGGCACCTTCGCGCCCGGCGGCAGCATGACGACCGACCGCGCCCTCCACGGCGCCGTGCTCCTGGCCGACGGCCGCATCCTGATCGCCGGCGGCCGCGGCACCACGCCCGAGCCCGGCCCCGATGGCGCCGAGAGCCTGACCCGCTGGTCGAGCGAGTTCTACGACCCGTCCGCGCAGGCATCGACGCCGACCTCCCCGATGTCGGTCAACCGCGTCGACTTCGCGCTCGTCGGCCTGCCCGGCGGCCCGCAGGGCGCCTCGCGCGTCGTCGCGGCCGGCGGCTACAACGAGGGCCAGGCGCTCAACCCGACCACCGAGGTGTTCGATCCCGGCAGCGGCACCTGGAGCGCGGCCGGCCCACTCAACATGCCGCGCGTGCGCGCCGTCGAGGTCGCCCTGCCCGACGGCACGGTGGCGCTCATCGGCGGCCTGAGTGAGCAGGCGACGCTCGCCAGCACCGAGGTCTTCACGCCCGAGAACGCCTGGGTCGCCACCGGCGACATGACCGAGGCGCGCGACCGCGCCGCGGGTGCCCTGCTCGGCAACGGCCAGGTGGTCGTGGCGGGTGGCTTCACCACCGGCGGCTTCCTCGGCCTCGGCGGGGGCCTCAACAGCGCCGAGGTCTG
>JBHOQZ010000959.1:0-2847 GCA_042408635.1 Chloroflexota bacterium | reverse complement strand
CGAAGCGGATCGGGATGCCGAGCGCCGCCAGCTTCTTGACCATCGCCCGGGCCCGCCCGACCCGCGAATCGCGCATCAGGGCCAGTTGTTCGTTGAACGCGGGGTCGCGCGGGTCGACGAAGTAGCCGAGCACATGCACCTCGGCGTGCGGCAGGTCGGTCCCCAGCTCGACGCCGGGGATCACCGCCACCCCCAGCCGCTCCCCGGCCGCCAGGGCCGCCTCGATGCCGGCCACCGTGTCGTGGTCGGTCACCGCCAGGTAGCGCAGGCCACGCTCGGCCGCCAGCGCGACGAGCGCCGCTGGCGCAAGCGCCCCGTCCGAGGCCGTGGTGTGCGTGTGCAGGTCAACCAGCGACGTCGCGCTCATACGCTCTCCCCACCACCCGGATATGGCAAGAGGCGATCGCCCTCGACGATCCAGTCGAGGCGCTCGATGGATCGGGCGCGGCCGGTCGCCTCGTCGGCGTCGACGAGCACGCTGTTGAACTGGACCGGGCCGGTTGCCAGGTCGAAGCGGTGGGGCATCCCGGTCTTGAGGAAGCCGATGACGCGCCATGGGTCGACCCCGAGCGCCGAGTAGGTCGGGCCGACCATGCCGACGTCCGAGACGTGGGCGGTGCCCTTTGGCAGCACGCGCGCGTCGGCGGTCGGCACATGGGTATGGGTGCCCAGCACAGCCGTGACCCGGCCGTCGAGGTACCAGCCGAAGGCGACCTTCTCCGAGGTGGCGTCGGCGTGGAGGTCGACGACGACGAGCCGGGCGGCCGCGCGCTCGGCCGAGGCGAGCGCCGCCTCGACGGCGCGGAACGGGCAATCGTTGGCCGCCATGTAGACGCGGCCCTGCACCTGGATCACGAGCACCTCCCCGGCCAGCGTCCAGCCCCGGCCGGGCACGCCGGGCGGGAAGTTCGCCGGGCGGATCAGCCGCGGCTCCGCCTCGAGCAGCGGGACGATGTCGCGCTGCGCCCAGGTGTGGTTGCCGAGCGTGACCACGTCGGCACCGGCCTGGCGCAGCTCCCGGAAGCAGGGCGGTGTTAGCCCGCGCCCGCCGGCTGAGTTCTCCCCGTTGACGATCACCAGATCGATGCGGCGCTCACGCCGCAGGTTTGGCAGGACCCGGGCCACCGCCTGGCGCCCGGCCTTGCCCACCACATCCCCCACCATCAAGATGCGCATGCGCCCCTCCCCGCCGCGCATTAGACCGCACCGGGGCGGAGAACGCAAAGTCCCCCTGGGGGTGATGGAGAGGTAGCGCTAGCGGGCGTAGTCGATGGCGCGCGTCTCGCGCAGGACCGTCACCTTGATCTGGCCGGGGTACTCGAGCGTTGCCTCGATCTTCTTGACGATGTCGCGGGCGAGCCGCACCGCCTCGAGGTCGTCGATCTCCTCGGGGTTGACGATGATGCGCACCTCGCGCCCGGCCTGGATCGCGAACGACTTCTCGACGCCCGGGAAGGAGTTGGCGACCTCTTCGAGCGCTTCGAGCCGGCGGATGTAGTGCTCGACCGTCTCCATGCGGGCGCCGGGGCGTGCGCCCGAGATCGCGTCGGCCGCCGCGACGATGGTCGCCTCGATGCAGGTCGGCTCCTCCTCGCAGTGGTGCGAGGCGACGGCGTTGACGACCTTCGGCGGCATGCCCAGGCGCTTGACGATCTCGGCGCCGATCAGCGCGTGCGGCCCCTCGACCTCGTGGTCGACCGCCTTGCCGAGGTCGTGGAGCAGGCCGCCCAGGCGCGCTGTCTGCGTCTCGGCGCCCAGCTCGGCGGCGATCATCGCCGCGATGTGGGCGGTCTCGACCGAGTGCATCAGCACGTTCTGGCCGTAGCTAGTGCGGAACTTGAGCCGCCCGAGCAGCCGGATCAGCTCGGGGTGCAGCCCGTGGACGTTCGCCTCGAACGCGGCCGCTTCACCCGCCTCGCGGATCAGGTTGTCGACCTCGACGCGCGCCTTCTGGACCATCTCCTCGATGCGCGCCGGGTGGATGCGCCCGTCCTGGATCAGCTTGGTGAGCGCCAGCCTCGCCACCTCGCGCCGGACCGGGTCGAAGCCGGAGAGGGTGACCGCATCGGGCGTGTCGTCGATGATCAGGTCGACGCCGGTGGCGGCCTCGAGCGCGCGGATGTTGCGTCCCTCGCGGCCGATGATGCGCCCCTTCATCTCGTCGCTGGGCAGCGGCACGACCGACACGGTCGACTCGGCGACCTGGTCGGCGGCCCAGCGCTGGATGGCGGTGACGATGATCTCGCGGGCGCGCCGGTCGGCGTCCTCCTTGGCCTGCAACTCGATCTCGCGGATGCGGCGGCTGGCGTCCTGGCGGACCTCATCCTCGATCTCGCGCAGCAGCAGCTCCTTGGCCTCCCCGCGGGTCAGGCCGGAGACGCGCTCCAGCTCGGCGATCTGCTGGCGCTTGACCTCCTCGATGCTCTGGCGAAGCTGCTCGAGCTCCTTCTCGCGCTGGGTGATCTGGCGGTCACGCCGCTCGACCGCCTCGTTCTTGCGGTCGAGGTTCTCCTCCTTCTGTTGCAGGCGGCGCTCGTTGCGCTGCAGCTCGGTGCGGCGCTCGCGGATTTCGGTTTCGGCGCCGGTGCGCAGGCGCTGCGCCTCCTCACGCGCCTCGGAGATCAGTTGGTGCTGCTTGGTGGTTGCGTCGGAGAGGATCTTGGCAGCGGTTTCGGCGGCGATCTTCACCTCGTCGCGCATCGACCGCGCCTTCCAGGCGTAGCCCAGCATGAAGGCGATGATGACGAGCGCGACATCCACCAAGCCCAGTACCAGAAGCTCTGGCATGAGCCACCTCGATGATGATTCGTTGAGCCGATCACCGTGAAGGTTCGGTGCGTACCCCAC
>JBHOQZ010000957.1:0-7356 GCA_042408635.1 Chloroflexota bacterium | reverse complement strand
CGGACGGGGTGGTGCGCGAGGCGATGGCCGAGCTGCGCCGCGACCCTGAGCGCATCTTCGAACTGGTACGCTGGAAGGAGGTGTACGATCACCTCGAGGCTGCGGCCGACGCCTGCGAGGACGTGGCGGACGTCATGCTGGAAGTGGCGATCAAGCAGGGCTAGGTGACGCGCCCGGCGTTGCCGGTGAGACTGCGGATAGGGGTGAACGCTCGGTGTTGACGCCGCTCGCGTTGCTGGTGCTGGTGATCGTGCTGGCGGTCGTGTTCGACTTCATCAACGGTTTCCACGACACCGCCAACGCGATCGCCACGGTGGTGGCGACGCGGGTGCTGGCACCGTGGCAGGCGATCGCGATGGCCGCCACGCTCAACTTCCTCGGTGCCATCTCGGGGACGGCGGTGGCGCAGACGATCGGCAAGGGTCTGGTGGCGCCCGAGACGATCACGCAGCAGGCGGTGGCGGCTGCGCTCGTCGCGGCGATCATCTGGAACCTGATCACCTGGTACTACGGCATCCCCTCGAGCTCGAGCCACGCGCTGGTCGGCGGGATCGTCGGCGCGGGCATCGCCCAGGCCGGGCTGGAGGCGCCGCTCTGGGACTCGATCGTGCTGCGCGTGCTGGCGCCGTTCGTGCTCTCGCCCGTGGCGGGCTTCAGCATCGCGGGCCTGTTGATGGTGCTGCTCATCCGGCTCTTCTTCCGGGCGCGCCCGAGCACGGTGTCGAGCGTCTTCGGCCGGGCGCAGCTCCTCTCGTCGGCGTTCATGGCGTTCTCGCACGGCAGCAACGATGCCCAGAAGACGATGGGCGTGATCACGCTGGCGCTGTTCAGCTACGGGGCGCTCGACCGCTTCGAGGTGCCCTGGGAGGTGATCGTGCTCTCCGCCACCGCGATGGGGCTGGGCACGGCCATGGGCGGCTGGCGGATCATCAAGACGATGGGCACGAAGCTGGCGCGGCTCTGGCCGATCCACGGCTTCGCCGCCGAGACGGGCGCCGGCATCGTGATCGAGGCGGCCTCGCGCCTCGGCTTCCCGCTGAGCACCACGCACGTGATCTCCTCGGCGATCCTGGGCGTGGGGTTGACGCGCGGCGCCAACGAGGTCCGCTGGGGGATCGCCGGCTCGATCGTGACGGCCTGGATCATCACCATCCCGACCTGCGCCACGCTGGCCGCCCTGAGCTACATCGTGCTGCACTGGCTGGCGGCCTGACCGTCGGCGGGGCGATGGACCCCGTCCCAAGCCGGGACGCGGCGAGGCGGGGTGGGTTAGAGGCGCTCGTAGCGGACGACGGGGAGGACGAAGGTGGTGGCGCTGCGGGTGCGGGCGTTGAGGATCTCGATGGCGGCGCCAGCGCGCTCCTCCTCGACGCCGATGAGGAGGGTGGCGTTGCCCTTCTTGAAGAAGCCGCCGGCGGTGTTGATCCGGGTGGTGCGGAACTCCTGTTCGACGAGGGCCTCGACGACGTCGTCGGCATCGTCCTCACCGACGATGGCGATGATCAGTTTCACGCGGGCCTTTCCTCTCGTCCAAGCGGTGGGTTGTCAGCGATTCGCTGAGCCGCGAGCCGCACCGGCTGGAGCACGGCCGCTCGCGCAGTGGTGGGTGTTGGTGCTCCATCAAACCACCGTGGGATCGCCGCCGGCCGGGTTGATGTTCGGCGGATTATAGCAGATGCCCCGATCCCGCGCGGGATCGGGGCAGCCGGGCACTCGGGCGGGTCGCTCGGGTGATCGCCCCGGTACCTCCAGCCCACCTCGCCGCGGCGGTCGATCAGTAGAAGAGGTTATACCGGATGTAGGCGTCGGTGTCGGCCACCTGGCCGCCGTGGGTGGCGGTGATGTGGGCACCGACCAGCCCGCCCGACTCGACCGGCAGCACGATGGTCATCTGGGTGTAGCCGTTGCTATCGGTCGGCGGCATCTGGGCAGTGCCGGCGACGGTCACCTGGGCGCCGGCCACCGGCGCGCCGTTGCGCGTGACAATGGCGGTGAAGGTGACGGGCACGAGCAACTGGCTGCCGCCCAGCGGCAGCGGCGGATAGACGGCGCCAGCGCCGGTGAGCGGGCTGCCGGGCGCGTAGGGGTAGCCGCCGATCGGCGGCCCGGCGAGCACGGCCGAGGCGGTCACTTCGAGCTTGCCGACGACGATGATCGGGATCGTGCGCTCGGCCCAGCCGTTGGCCGGGCTGTGGGCGGCGACGGTGATCGTGTGGTAGCCGGGCGCCGCCTGGATCACCTCGGTCCAGATCAGCTCGAAGCCGGAGAAGAGGTAGCGGTCGCCCCCGCCGAGCGCGTTGGCGACGTCCTGCCGGGCGATCCCGTAGCTCGCCTGGCCGAGCAGCGAGCCCTGGCCGCGCGGGCCGTCGATGTAGACCTCGACCTGGTCGATACCGGTGCCCTGCCCGGCGCTCGGGTCGACCGCCCAGCCCTTGATCCGCAGCGACTTGCTGGTGATCCGCTCGTCGTTGGTCGGGGTGTCGACCGTGAGCGTGATGGCGGAGCTGCCGCTGAACGACGCCTGGGGCGGCGGTGGCGGCTGTTGCTGGCCGGACGGGGTGGCGGGCGGGGCCGGGGGCTGCGGCTGCGTACCGCCACCGCCCGGCCCGCTCGGGGGCGGCGGTGGCGGAGGTGTCTGGGCGCTGAGCTCGCCGGCCGGGTCGAACCGGTCGCCGGCGGCGCGGGCGGACCCGGTGCCCGTGAGCGTGGTAGCCGCGAGCGCGAGCGCCAGGATGAGCCTGAGGGGACGCGGCTGGGCGAGCGAAAGGCGCATCGGTACCTCTCCTTGGTGGGGGCGGACCGCGCCTCCTGCCGGCGCGGCGGTGCGCGCAAACGCGGAAACGGGCCACGAGCTCGTTGCAGCCCGCGACCCGCTTCGTGCGGTGATCCTCCACCCAGGCGCCCCTTCCCAGGTGCAGCGATCACACCTCTATAAACGAGCCCCGGTCCGATCCGTTACACACCATGACCAGCCGTTCGACGCATGTTCGAGAACGCCCGCTCGCCTGCCCCAACGCGAACAGCGACAGGCAGGTTACAATCCTGAAGGGCGGGTCGGGTGGCCCGCTCGGTCGCGGCAGGGAGGGCGCGGGCGGTGGAGCAAGTGGGCGTGCGGGTGGGCTTTCTCGGCGTGGGGGTGATGGGCGCGCCGATGGCGCGCAACCTCCTCGAGGCGGGGTTCGCGGTGGCCACCTGCGTCCACCGCAACCCCGAGCGCGTCGAGGCGCTGGTGGCAGCGGGGGCGCGGCGCCTGCCCGCCCCCGCTGCGGTGGCACGCGAGGCGGACGTGGTCATCACCATGCTGCCCGACTCGCCGGAGGTGGAGGCGGTGGCGCTGGGCGAGGGCGGCGTGATCGAGGCGATGCGCCCCGACAGCCTTTTCATCGACATGAGCACTTGCCTGCCGGCGACCGAGCAGCGGATCGCGGCCGCCGCGCGCCCCCGCGGCGTGCGCACGCTCGACGCGCCGGTGTCGGGCGGCGAGACCGGCGCGATCAACGGGACGCTCACGATCATGGTGGGCGGGGAGGCGGAGACGTTCGAGGCCGCGCGGCCGGTGCTCGCGGCGATGGGCCGCAAGCTGGTCCATGTCGGACCGACCGGGTCGGGCCAGGTCGTGAAGATCGTGAACAACCTCATGGGCGCGATCAACGCGGTCGGGGTCGCCGAGGGGCTTACGCTCGGGGTGAAGGCCGGGGTGCCGGCTGAGGTGCTCTGGGAGGTGATCACCAACGGCTCGGGCAACAGCCGCTGGCTCGAGAGCGCGCAGACGACGCTGCTGCGCGACGAGTACCGACCCGGCTTCGCCCTCGCCCTGATGCTGAAGGACATCCGGCTGGCGATGACGCTGGCGCGCGAGCTGAACGTGCCGCTGTTCGAGGGCTCGCAGGCGCACGCGCTCTTCACCGCCGCCCACGGCGCCGGCTACGGCCGCGAGGACGCCAGCGCCGTCGCCCGGCTGATCCAGGATTGGGCCGGGGTGCGGATCGCGACGGGTCGCCCGCCGGAGCCGCCGGACCCGGCCGGCGAGCATGGAGGGTAGGCAGGCGTGGACTGGCACGAGGGGCGGGTGGTGAACGTCCAGCCCAACTTCATCGAGGTGCAGATCGCCCACGGCAAGATCGTCGAGGTGAACCGGCGGGTGATGCCGGAGGCGGCGCGCGGGATGACGTTCGCGCCCGGGCAGCGGCTGCGCGTGCGCGGGCAGCTCGCGGGCCCGGCGTTTCGGTCGGTCGAGGCGATCGAGGTGGCCGAGGAGTAGGCGATCTGCACCTGCGTGCGACGCTGGCGCGCCGACGGCCCCGCCGCACCCCGCGCACGCCGGCCGAACGCGGCGAGCCCGCGCCTTGCTCCGACCGGCCCGCGGTGGGGCGCTTGTCCCGCGCCGCGCCCGCTCTGCCCAGGCCGCTACCCCCGAGCCACACCGTCCCGCGCCGCGCCAGCGCCGGCCGCGGTGGCCCGCGCGGCCCGCCTCTAGCCTCCGGGCAGGGGGGCCCCGAAGCGCTCGGCGAAGGCGATCTCGGCCAGCGGCTTGCGGTTCTTGCGGCCGCGGCCGAGCCGGCGGTCGGGGTAGCCGAACGGCACCAGCGTCAGCAGCCGCAGCTCGTCGGGCACGCCCAGGAGCGCGTGCAGCGCCGGCCGCTCGGCGTCGGTCGGCGTCACCCAGTTCGAGCCGAGCCCCAGCTCCCACGCCGTCAGCATCATCGACTGGACGCAGCGACCGCCGTCGACCTGCGCGCCGGGTCCATCGTCGACCACCACCGCGATGCACAACGGCGCCGACGCGATGTAGGGCCCGCGGCTCGCCAGCTCGCCGAGCCGCCGCAGCGTCGCCGGATCCTGCACCGTGACGAAGCGCCACGGCTGCCGGTTGCGCGAGCTGCCGGTCAGCCGGCCTGCCTCCAGAATCCGCCGCACCGCCTCCGCGGGCACCGGCGCCGACCGGTAGCTCCGCACCGCCAGGAGCGTCCGCACCGCCTCGAACGTTTCCACGCTGTACCTCCGCCTCACCCCCTCGCGCACCGCCCAACCCCGAGTGCCCCCGGCCGGCTGGCCGTCCGGTTCGCCCGCGGTCGCGCCGCCGGGTGTGCCCGCATGATAGCGGCCGGCTCCCGGGCCGGCCTCGAGGCGCGCCGTGCGCTGCGTTCCAGGACGGAATGACGGCGCCGGCCGTGAGGAGGGAACGACCGACGCGGTTGGCCCAGAGGTGGCCGGCGGGCAAGCGTGGTGCTCGCACGCCGCCAACACCCTATCTTATCACTCCAGACCACGCCTCGCGCTCCAGAGTTCGTCTCTCCTGGCGCCCGGCGCTTCGATTGTCCTCCCGCCCCCTGCCGCTGCCCGGTAGGGCGGCGCGGCCGACGCGCCGCCCGTGCCGTCGCCCCGCTCGAGCGCGGCGCGCGTGACGCGGTGCCGATAGCGAAAGAGCAGCGCCAGCACCGGCCGCAGCAGGAGGCGATCCAGCCAGGGCGCCGCCGGCCCACCCGGCGGCAGATAGCGGATCTCGTCCCGCAGCAGCGTGCCGTCCGGGTGCGGCAGCATCAGGTGACGGTGCTGCCAGGCGACGAAGGGGCCGCGCCCCGGGAGCTGTCGCTCCTCGAAGCGCTGCGGCGGCTCGTACACGGTGTGCTCCGCCTCCCAGTCCACGCCCAGCGGGCCGAGCCCGAGCCGGATCAGCGCCCGCTGCCCCGGCCGCAGGTCGGGCGCCGGCCGCACCACCCGCGTGGCCGACCACCAGGGCGTCAGGCGCCGCAGCGCGTCCGGCCGCTCATGAAAGCGGAACACCGCCTCCGGGGTCGCGCGGATCACCGAGTTCCGTGTGAACGTCGCCACCGCACACCTCTTGTTCAATGTTAGTATAGACTTGGTCCAGTAAGCGCGTCAAGCACCTCGCTGCTTCGGCTGTGCCAGAGCTGCCACCGCCGAGCGGGGCCGGCGTCGGGGCCGCAGCGTAGCGCAGGCCGGGCGGTCCCGGGGCACTGTCGCCTCGGACTGCCCGGTCTGTTGCCGGCGCTCTCCCGTGCCCGACCGCCCCCCGCGGCACGTGGGTGCCGGGCCGGCGGTCGCTGCGAGCGGGTGGGGGTCAGGGCACGCGCGCGGGTGGTCGGCGCAGCGTGCGTCCGGCCGAGTAGAGGCCGCTCGCCGCCAGGCCGACCACCAGCCCCGTCAACACCGCGTTCGCGGGCGGCACCTCGAGCAGCGCGATGCCGACCAGCGCGTTGAGCGCCACGCCGATCGCGACCGAGATCAGCGGCACGAGGCGGCCCGGCGGCTCGACCGTCCGCTTCACCAGTTCGACCAGCGCCAGCACGATCGGCACCCCGGCCGGCCCGAAGACCGGCCCCACATCCATCGGGTACTGCATGTTCTCGCCTCCGCTTCGCATCGTCGTGTCTGCCCGCGCGGGCAGACGCCGTCCCGTCTCGCCGGGACTAGACCACCGCCACCACGATCCAGCGCGCCGGCGCCGCGTCCTGCGCCCAGACCAGGCAGCGCGCACCCGTCACCAGCGCGGCCGGCGGCAGGCCCCGGCTCACCGCCACGCCGCCGTACAGCCCACCCTCGCTCGCCTCGAAGCGCACCGTTGCCGTCCAGGTGGCGCTGTCGAACGCCACGATCACCGCCGCTGCCAGAGTCGTCCCCTCCACCCGAGCCCTCCGCCTCGACCCGCCGGCGCCGCGACACCCGCCCGGCGGTCGCACTCGCCCCACCTCGACCGCCATCCGCATCCGTCTCGATCGGCACACGCCGACCCACCGACCGGTGCCGGCCATCGCTCACACCTCCTCACCCTGCCTCGCTTTGCTGGCGCCAGGGCTAGGCCCCGCTCAGCCAGAGCCGCTGCTCCCAGATCGCCCGCCGCCGGTCGAAGCGCGTCCGGCGCCCGACGACGCGGCACGGCGTCGCCGCGAGCCCCGCCCGGCGGTCCGTCACGCTCACCACGTCGAACAGCTCGAGCCCCGGGTGGGGGTTCGAGTCGAGCCAGCCGGCGAGGGTCGAGCGCAGCCGCGCCAGCTCCCACCCGGCCAGATCGGCCGCCCAGCCCGCGTCCGCCACCAGCGCATGGCGCACCGCCCGCCAGCCGTCGCGCGCCGTCCGCGCCGCCCAGGGTGCATCGGCGGCCACCGCGCTCGCCAGCGGGTGGCGGCCCAGCACGCGCAGCCGGTTCACCGCTGGCGCTGCGCGTTCCCACCCCGCCGCCCGGATCGGTCCCTCCGCACTGCCCGCCCGGTGGTAGCCCGCGGAGGGCGTCGCCGCCTCCCAGCGCACGAAGCCGGCGCCGGCCCAGCTCGCGAACGCGGTCGGTGCCGCCGCGGCCGGCGCGGTCGCGAAGCGCAGCCAGAGCCCGGCCGCCGC
>JBHOQZ010000956.1:0-4301 GCA_042408635.1 Chloroflexota bacterium | reverse complement strand
CCGCCGGTGTGGCGGGCGCGGCGCAGCCGACGATCCCGCCGAGGCCGAGGCCGCCCAGCGCCGCCAGCAACTCGCGGCGGCTATGCCGGCGGCCCTGGAGCCGCAGCACGCGGTCGAGCCAGTCGAGTTGCGGCGCGAAGCGCGATGCGTCAGGCAGGTGCGGCTCGTCCATCTCTCCGATACCCCCTCGCCTTAGCGGATGACGTACATCTCGTCGACCGGCGTGTACGTCGAGAGCACTTCGCAGCCGGTCGGCGTGATCCGCACCAGATCCTCGATGTGGTAGAACTCCTCGCCCGGGATGCGGTACATCTGCTCGACCATCAGCAACATGTCGGGCTCGAGCCGCCGCTCCTCGACCCCGGTCAGGATCGGTCGGTCGTGGACGCCCAGGCCGATGCAGTGGCCCATGCCGAAGGCGGTGAGGTCGTCGGGCGCCTCGCGGTGGACGCCCATCATCATCCCGTACCACTCGGCCCCGGTCATGCCGGGGCGAGTGCCCTCGATAACGCGGCGGTGCGCTCGCACCATCAGGTCGTAGACGCGCCGCTGCCGGTCGGAGGGCGGGCCGACGACCGCCATGCGCACGAGGTCGGTGAAGTAGCCGGCGAAGCAGCCGCCGTAGTCGACCCTGATGATGTCCCCGGTCTGGATCGGCACGTCCTCGGCGATGTGGTGCCCGTCCTGCGTGCGCGGCCCGGAGGCGAAGACGTTGATCGGCACGGTGTCGGCGCCGAGCTTGGTCGTGATGTACATCATGTGGTTGACGATCGAGCGCTCGGTGTCGCCTGGCCGCGCCTGCTCGTAGGCGTTGTGGATCGCCCGGAGCGTCACGTTGGCCGCCCAGGCCAAGTGCTCGATCTCGGCCGGCGTCTTGACCATGCGCACGTCGTCGAACAGGAAGTCGCAAGGGACGAATGTTGCCTCCGGCAGCTCCTGCTGGAGCCGCTGGAGGTGCCAGGCGGGCAGGTAGAGCGCCTCGTAGCCGATGCGCCCGCGCGCCAGGCCCCGGTCGCGGAGCGCCTCGGCAACCAGTGCCATCGGGTTGGTCGGGAAGACGCCGTCCACCAGCGTGTAGCCGCGCACGTCCTCGATGAAGCCGTCGCGCTTCGCCTCCTCGACCCGCCGGTCGGTGACGATGAAGGCGGGCTCGCCCTCGGCCGGCCAGACGGTGCAGAGGATGCGGTCGGGCAGCAGCCGGATGTCGAAGTTGTAGAAGCCGGAGGTGTAGACGACGTTCTCGGGCGAGCAGGCGAGCACGGCGTCGCAGTCGCTGCGGCGGATGTGGTCGCGCAGGCGCGCCTGATCGGTGAACTTCGCGCGATCGGACATGGGTCGTGCTCCTCTCGATGCGGGCTAACCCGGGCGGGGCCGACGGGCAGGCCGACCGCCTGCGCAGTGGGGGCGATTATACCAGCTGCGCTGTATGCGGCCTTGCGCGGACGTGGCTCGCCTGCATACAGTGGCGCGAGCAGACGACGGGAGGTGCTGGGTGGCAGAGCCGCTGCGGATCGGGATCGTGGGCTGCGGGCGCATCCTGCCCGCGCACCTACGCGGCTACCGGCTGCTGCGCGAGGCGGGCGTCGACGACTTTCGCCTCACCGCGCTCGTCGCGCGCCGCGCGGAGGACGCCTACCGTTTCCGCCGGCGCGGGGAGGGGCCGCCGCCGCGCCCGCCGGTGAGCCGCAACTCGGCCGATCCGCTGGCCGCGCCCCACCTCTACGTGAGCGACGTCCAGCCGGAGGTCGACGCCGAGGTCTTCCCCTCGGTCGAGGCGATGCTGGCGGCGGGCGCGGTAGACGCGGTCGCCGTCACCGCCTCGCTGCCCGCCCACCACACGGCCGGCCTCGCCTGCCTGCGCGCCGGTGTCCACCTCTTGGTCGAGAAGCCGCTCGCCGTGACGGTGCGGGCGGCGCAGGCGCTGGTCGAGGCGGCCGGGTCGCGCGGCCTCACGCTCGGCGTGATGGAGAACGTGCGCTACCAGCCGCCGACCCGCATGGCGCGCTGGCTGATCGAGCGGGGCGAGCTCGGCCGGGTCCAGATGGCGGCCGCCGTCTCGATCGGCACGGCCGAGTGGTCGCCCGACCGGATCGTGGCGGATACCCCGTGGCGGCACCGGCGGCTGGAGGCGGGCGGCGGCGCCGCGCTCGACATCGGCGTCCACCTCGCCCACCGGCTGCGCTACCTCGTGGGCGAGGTACGCTCGGTCGCGGCGGTCGCGCGCGTCTTCGAGCCGGTGCGCCGGCGCCGCGACGACGCTGGCGGGGTCGTCGAGACGGTCGAGGCGGACGCCGACGACGCCTTCTTCGCGCTGCCTGAGTTTGAGGGCGGGGCCGTCGGCACGATCGCCGTCACCTGGGCCGGCCACGGCGAACCGACCGCACTCCCCGACGGCCTCTCGCTCTACGGCACGCGCGGCTGCCTCAAGGGAGCGCGCCTCGTGCTCGACGATGGCACCCGCGTCACGGTCGCCGAGCGGTTCGAGCAGCTTGCCGCGGCCGACGAGGCGGCGCGGCTGCTCCCCTTCGGCCTGACCGACAGCTTCGCGCTCGGCCTGCTCGACTGGCTCAGAGCCATCCGCTCGGGCACGCAGCCGGAGGCGTCGGGCGATGAAGGGTTGCGCGACCTGGCGACGGCCTACGCGATCCTCGAGTCGGCGCAGGCGGGCGGCCCGGTGCGCGTGGCCGACGTGCTGAGCAGCGTGGTTGATGCCTATCAGCGACCGATCGATCGGCACTACGGCCTGGCGGATTGATGGGCTTGCCGGCCGGCCGATCGGGAGGGGAGTGGGCTCGGCGGCGTGGTCGGGGCGGCGCGGAGCCCGCTGCCCGGGCGATGGAGTATCATTCGGCCTGAAGTGCAGCCGATGGCAGGAGGAGGATCGCGGTGGCGGAGATGACCGGCGGCCAGGCGCTGGTGGCCCAGATGCAGCGCGAGGGGGTGGAGGTCGTGTTCGGCCTGCCCGGCGTGCAGCTCGACGGCGCCTTCGATGCGCTCTACCACGTCCAGGATCAGGTCCGGATCTACTGGACGCGCCACGAGCAGGCGGCGGGCTACATGGCGGACGGTTACGCGCGCGCGCTCGGCCGGCCGGGCATCTGCCTGGTGGTGCCGGGGCCGGGCCTGCTCAACGCGGGCGCCGCGCTCTCGACCGCCTACGCCTGCAACTCGCCCGTGGTCTGCATCGCCGGGCAAATCCCGTCCGACATGATCGACGCCGGCCGTGGGCTCCTCCACGAGATCCCCAACCAGCTCGGCCTGGCCGCCTCCGTCTCGAAGTGGGCGGGGCGCGCTGTCACCCCGGCCGAGGTGCCGGGCGTGGTCCAGGAGGCGTTTCGCCAGGCGCGCAGCGACCGGCCGCGCCCGGTCGTGGTCGAGATCCCGCAGGACACGCTGCTGGCGCGGGGCGAGGTGACGCTGCTGCCGCCCTCGATCGCGCTCCACCCCGGCCCCGATCCCGACTCCATCCGCGAGGCGGCGCGGCTGCTCGGCGCGGCGGAGCGCCCGGCGATCTTCAGCGGCGGGGGTGTGCTGGCGGCCGGGGCCTGGGACGAGCTGCGAGAGGTCGCGGAGCTCCTCGAGGCGCCGGTGGTAGAGTCGCGCAACGGCCGCGGCTCGATCTCGAGCCGGCACGAGCTGGCGCTGCTGCCGGTGGCGCAGGCGCCGATCCTGGCCGAGGCGGACGTCATCCTGGCGGTCGGCACGCGCTTCCTCGACCCGACGACGCTGCCCTGGGGCATCCGCGACGGGCAGACCTGGATCCACATGAACGTCGACCCGGAGGACATCGGCCGGATCAAGCAGCCCACCATCGGCATCCACAGCGATGCCCGGCTCGGCCTGCGAGCCCTGGCCGATGCGCTGCCGGCGCACAACCGGACCCGTCCCTCCCGGCGCCAGGAGCTGCGCGCGCTCAAGGCGCGGGCGCAGGAGCTGGTGCTGTCGATCCCGCAGGGCCAGTATGGTATGGCGATCCGTGAGGCGCTGCCCGACGAGGGCGTGCTCGTGCTCGACATCACCCAGATTGGACACTGGGCGCCCCAGGGCTACCCGGTCTACGCGCCCCGGACGCTCATCGGCGCCGGCTACCAGGGCACGCTCGGCTGCGGCTACGGGCTGGCGTTGGGCGTCAAGGTGGCGCGGCCGGACGTGCCGGTGGTGGCCGCCTGCGGCGACGGCGGCTTCATGTACCAGGTGCAGGAGCTGGCGACCGCCGCCCAGCACGGCATCGGCGCCGTCTGCGTCGTCTTCAACGACAGCGCCTACGGCAACGTCATGCGGATCCAGCAGGAGCGCTACGG
>JBHOQZ010000954.1:0-1334 GCA_042408635.1 Chloroflexota bacterium | reverse complement strand
ACCGGGTCGGGCTGAGCCCGCGCGAGTCGATGCTGCTCAACCTCATGGCGCAGGGACTGAGCAACAAGGAGATCGCCCGGCGCACCCTCCTCAGCCACCAGACGGTGAAGAACCACGTCTCGAACATCCTGCGCAAGCTCTCTGCCAGCAGCCGCACCGACGCGGTCGTGACCGCGATCCGCAACGGCTGGGTCGCCACCCCGACGCTCACGCCGACCAGCCCCACCCTCGATCGGCGCGTGCTCCCCTCCACCTCCTCCCGCTGACCGCCGTGTAGACCCCACCCATCCCCGCCGGGCGGGTGGCGCCGACTGCGGCCGTGCCACCCGCCCGGTCGATTCGGCGGCGAGCGTCAACGCACGCCGAAGCCCGCGCTGACGGCGGGCGTCAGCCGGTCGTCGAACGCCACGAGCCGGTAGCCGGTGGCGGCGGTATCCACGGCCAGGTCGGTGAACGTCGCCACCCCGTTGGTGGTCGTTACCGTGTTGCTCCCCAGCAGCGCGGCGCCGCCGGGTCCGCCCGCGAGCGTCACCGTCACCGTGCCGTTGTAGGAGGTGATCGGGCGGCCCTGGCCGTCCTGCATCGTCACGACCGGCTGCGTCGTCAGCCGCGCGCCGGCCGCGCCGCCGACCGGCTGCCGCGTGAAGGCGATCTGCCCGACCGGCGCCTCCCAGATCACGTTGTCGAGGCGCTGACCGTAGGGCGTCAGAGCCTTGATCGTCGCCCAGTAGCGACCCGAGGGCCCCTGCGTCCAGGTGCCGGCGTAGCCGCCGCCGCCGCGGTCGGTCAGGGTCACGACCTGCGCGGTCGGTGTGGTCACGTCGAGGTTGTAGATTTCAGCCGTCACCGTCGTGCCGCCGCTCGGCAGCGGTCGGGTGGCGCCGCTCGCGTCGCCGAGGGCGAGCGTGGCGCTGAAGGTGACGGTCTGCCCGGGGAGATAGCGCGGGGCGTCGCTCTTCGCTGAGAGCTGGAGCCCTCCGCCTCCGTCGGCGTTGGCGCTGCCGAAGAAGAGGAGCGGCTTGCCGCCCAGGAACGCCAGGTGCTCGACCTTGAGCGTCCAGGTGCCGTCCTGCGGTGCGGTCACGTAGTAGCTGATGATCGTGCTCGCGTTCTCTGCGCCGGGGATGAAGAGCACCTTCGGCAGTACGTTGGTGTCGTGGCGCAGCAGGTCGTTCACCACCCCCGAGGGCGAGGTGAGCGTGACCCGCGCGGGGATCTGGCCGTGGGCGCGGTAGTCGACGACCTGCACGTTGAGCGCGCTCAGCCCGCTCACCGCGAGGGGTCGGGTGACGGTCTGCCCGGCCGGGAGGGTGTCGGCGAAGGCGTCGATCATC
>JBHOQZ010000951.1:0-6780 GCA_042408635.1 Chloroflexota bacterium | reverse complement strand
CGCGGCCGCATCCTCGACGCGGCGCGCGCCGACGCCTCGGCCGCCAATGGCAGCGCCCCGGCGCCCGCCCCATCGACGCCTGCCGAGCTCCCGCAGCCGCTGCCCGCCTGCCGAGCTACGGCCCCCGACAGCACGGTCGGGGCGGGCCAGGTGGTGTCCTCGCCCGTGCCGATCCGACCCCAATTCGCGAGCGCGCCGGCGTGGGCGGCGCTGGCGGCGCTCCTGCTCCTCTGCCTGGGACTCGGCTGGTCGACGCTGACGACGCGCGGGGAGCTGGCGGCGATCGAGCGCGACCGGTCCGCACTGGCGCAGTCGAGCGCGGAGGCGCGCCAGCAGGTGGCGCTCCTCGAGCAGCAGCTCCAGCAGGCGCAGGGGCAGCTCCGCCAGGCGCAGGGCGACCTCGTTGCGCTGCGCAGCGAGGTGGAGGCGACGCGGCAGCGGCTCAACGAGGCGCTCGGCGCCGTCTCGGCGCGCGAGGCGGCCCTCGACGCGCTGGTCACCGGGCCGGCCTACCGCCTCGAACCCACCGAGGCGAGCCCCCGGGCCCAGGGCTGGGTGGCGCTGCCGCCCGGGCGTCAGGCCGTGCTGATCGCGCGCGATCTGCCGCCGCTCGGCCCGGACCAGGTCTACCAGGCTTGGGTGATCAAGGACGGCCCGCCGCTCCCGGCCGGCGTCTTCGGCGCAGCCGAGGCGACCGGCGAGACGCCGGTACCGATCGCCGCCGACGTGAGCGGGGCGCAGCGGATCGCCATCACGATCGAGCCGGGCCCGGCCGGCAGCCAGACCCCCACCCTGCCCGTGGTCGGCCGCGCTACCCTCGGCGGCGCGAGCTAACCCGCCGCGCTGGCGCGCCGCCGATGGTCCTAAAGCACGTAATCGACCTCAGGCACATCAGGGACACCGAGGCGCTGGCGGATGTGCAGCGCCTCGGTGCGGTGCTCCGCGTTGTGGAGGATCAGGTGGAGGATCGCTCCGCCGAACGTCTGGCGATCGCCGTGGTGGTCGATGAAGGTGTCGTCTAGGCGCTGCTCATCGCGCACGCGGCGTGCGAGCGCAGCGAAGGCGGCATAGGCACGCCCGCATCGCTCGATCAGCGCGGCCATCGAACCGCTGTCGCGGCGGAGGCCGGTCGGCGGCTGCCCCGTCATCAGCGCGGTCCAGAACTCGACGCAGAACACCATGTGCTCGAAGGTCGCGCGCAACGTCCGGTGGCCGATATCGAAGGGATGGTCGAGCTGCGCGTCGGCCAGGTCCCGGCTCGGCTCCAGCAGGCGGGCCGTGGTCTAGTGATCGTGCCCCACCTTGCGGCCAAGCAGATTCATCTGGTCTCCTCCTCCCCGCTACCCCCGGCACGACGATGAGGCGGTGATCGGAGCCGTCCGCGCCCGCGCCCGCCCCCGGTCCCCAGCCAGGCCCGAGCCGCCCGCCGAGTTCGGACGGGCGGCTCGGGGGCACGCTTCAGGGGCGCGGGCCGGCCTCGCCGGCTTCGCTCAGCGCTCCTCGATCGCGATGCTGTTGATGACAACGTCGCGCGTCGGCTGCGAGGGCTCGCCGGAGCGGCTCGTGGTGACCGGCGTGTTGGCGATTTTGTCGACCGTGTCCATCCCGTCGATCACCTTGCCGAAGATCGAGTAGTTCTTCGGCAGCCGGCCGCTGTAGTTGCCGTGCATGATGAAGAACTGCGAGCCCTGCGTGTTCGGCCCGGCGTTCGCCATCGCGATGATGCCCGGCTCGTAGTCGCGGTTGCGCGGCAGCTCGTCGGCGAAGCGGTAGCCGGGGCCACCGCCGCCGGTGCCGGTCGGGTCGCCGCCCTGGATCATGAAGCCCTTCACGATCCGGTGGAACTTCGTGCCGTTGTAGAAGCCCTCGCGGGCGAGGAAGACGAAGTTGTTGACGGTGTTGGGCGCGTCCTTGGGGAACAGCTCGAGCTTGATCGTCCCCTCCGAGGTGTTCATCGTCGCGATGTAGGTCTTGTTGGGGTCGATCTGCATCGCCGGAGGCGACGGCCACTGCTTGGCCTGGGCCACTGGGCTACCTCTCAATTCAGGCGGAATTGCTGGCGTCGGGTTGAGCGAGGTGCGCGGGCTGCCGGCCGATGATGCCGCGCTCGGGCTACCGGCGGCAGAGCTGACCGACCCCGGGCTGGCGGCCGTGCCAACCGGCGAAGCCGCCGACGCGGCCGCGGCCGCCGTCGCCGGTGGGCGCTGCGTCGGCACGGCAGTAGGCGCGGGTGCGGCGCCCCCGCCGCAGGCTGCGAGGACGAGGGTTGCCGCCGCGACCACGAGCGCGACCGGCCGAGTCCTGAGACGTGTCGGGCTGTCGATCACCGGTGAACGCATTCCTTTCGACACACGGATTTGGCCCCGTTCGGCAGGCGCGCGGCGACCGTGCCGTTGAACGGGCCAAGCGCGCTCCGTCAGGCGAGCCCCGCCTCCTCGCGGAGCCAGCGGGCAGCCTCGGGCGCGTGGTAGGTGAGGATAAGGTCCGCGCCTGCGCGCTTGATCCCGGTCAGGATTTCGAGCGTGACGCGCCGCTCGTCGATCCAGCCGTTGCGCGCCGCCGCCTTGACCATGGCGTATTCGCCACTAACGTTGTAGGCGCCGACCGGCAGCGACGTCGCTACGCGCACGCGGCGCACCACGTCGAGGTACGCCAGCGCGGGCTTGACCATCACGATGTCGGCGCCCTCGGCGGTGTCGAGGGCGACCTCGAGCAGCGCCTCGCGCGCGTTCGCCGGGTCCATCTGGTAGGCACGGCGGTCGCCGAACTGCGGCGTCGAGTCGGCGGCCTCGCGGAACGGCCCATAGAAGCCGGAGGCGTACTTGGCTGAATAGGCCATGAGCGCGACATCGGCGAAGCCCTCGACGTCAAGCGCCTCCCTGATCGCGCCGACGCGCCCGTCCATCATGTCGGAGGGCGCGACCACGTCGGCGCCGGCTGCGGCGTGGCTGACGGCGGCGCGCGCCAGCAGCGGCAGCGTGGCGTCGTTGTCGACTGTCTCGCCCTGGATCACACCGCAGTGGCCGTGGTCGGTGTACTCGCAGAGGCAGACGTCGGTGACGACGATCAGCTCGGGCGCCACCGCCTTGATCGCCCGGATCGCACGCTGGACCGGCCCCTGCTGGTGCCACGCCTCGGAGCCCACTGCGTCCTTGTGCTCGGGCAGGCCGAACAGGATCACCGACCGCACCCCGAGCCGCGCCAGCGCCTCGATCGGCGGACCGAGCCGGTCGACGCTCCAGTGGTAGTTGCCGGGCATCGACGGGATCTCCTGCTGGATCCCTCGCCCCGCCACGATGAACAGCGGATAGATGAAGTCGGCCGGCGACAACTCGGTCTCGCGCACGAGCGACCGCAGCGCCTCGGTTCGGCGCAGCCGCCGCGGCCGGCGTGTCGGGAAGCCCGTCGCCCCCTCGACCCAGCCGCCGCGGCCGGTACCCTTCGTCCCGGCTCGCCCCCGCTCGATCTCAAATAGCGTCAATGTCCTTGCACCTTCCTAGGTCGCGAACAGCGACCGCACCGCGCGCACCAGGCCCGGCACGGTGTGCTCCTCCGCCTCACTATGGACCGGCAGCCCGAGCTCGCGCGCCGTGGCGGCCGTGATCGGCCCGATCGCCGCGACCCGCGTCGTCGCGGGCCACGCGGCCGGGTCGAACGGCCCGAGCGCCGCCATGAAGTTGCGCACCGTCGACGAGCTGGTGAACGTTACCGCGTCGATCTCCCCGCGCGTGAGCGCCGCGCGCACCGCCTCGGCGTCAGCACCGTCGCGCACCGTCCGGTAGACCGCCACCTCGTCGACCACTGCCATCGCCGCCTCGAGTCGCTCACGCAGCACATCGCGCGCCTCAGCTGCACGCGCCAGCAGCACCCGGCGCTCCCGCACGCCCGCCGCAACCAGTGCCTCCGCCACTGATTCGGCGATGTACCGCTCGGGCAGCAGGTCGGCGCGCAGCCCGTAGCGCGCGAGCCCCTGGGCGGTGCCCGGCCCGATCGCACAGAGGCGCGCCCGGCCGACGGCGCGCGCATCGCCCCCCAGCGCCCAGACGCGGTCGAAAAGCGCCCGGACCCCGTTCACGCTCGTGAAAACGAGCCAGTCGTATTCTGCCAGCCGGGCGATGGCGCTGTCGAGCGGACCGGTATCGGCGATCGGCTCGATGCGGATGGTCGGGAACTCGATTGGCTCGGCGCCCAGGTCCGCGAGCTCCTTGAGGAGGTCGCTCGCCTGCTCACGCGCCCGCGTGACAACGATCCGCCGCCCGACGAGCGGTCGGCTGCCGAACCAGTCAAGCTCGTCGCGCAGCCGCACCACCTCGCCGATCACCGTCACGGCCGGCGCCCGCAGACCGGCCGCGCGCGCCCGCTCGACCAGCGTGCCCAGGGTCGCGACGACGGTCCGCTGCCGCGGCCAGGTCGCCCACTCAATCATCGCTGCTGGGGTGTCAGGTGGGCGCCCGCCCGCGACCAGCCGCTCGACGATCCCGGGCAGGCGCTCGACACCCATCAGGAGGACGAGCGTGTCCGGGCCGGTGGCGAGCGCGGCCCAATCGACCCGCGACTCAGGGCGATCGGCGTCCTCGTGGCCCGTCACGACCGCGAACGAGGAGGCGAGCTGCCGATGGGTGACCGGGATGCCGGCGTAGGCCGGCCCGGCGATCGCCGAGGTGATCCCCGGCACCACCTCGAACGGCACGCCGGCCGCGCGCAGCGCCTGAGCCTCCTCGCCCCCGCGGCCGAAGACGTAGGGGTCGCCGCCCTTCAACCGGACGACGGTGTTGCCCGCCCGCGCCTCACGTACGAGCAGCGCGTTGATCTCGTCCTGGGCCAGCGTGTGCCCCTCGGGCGACTTGCCGGCGAAGATCCGGCGGGCAGCGGGTGGGACGTGGTCGAGCAGGCGCGAGTTGGCGAGGCGGTCGTAGACCACCACGTCGGCGCGCGCGAGCCAGTCGAGGCCGCGCCGGGTGATCAGGCCCGGGTCGCCCGGTCCCGCGCCCACCAGCGCCACCCGTCCCGTGCCCGGCCCGGCCGCGCCGTCGGGGCTGGTCGAGCTCGGCGTCACGGGCGCGCCCGGCGGGGTCCGTAGACGAGCTCGCCCGCCTGTTCGAGCCGCAGTAAAGCATAGACGGCGGCCAGCAGGACGCCGCCGCCGATCACGTAGCCCTCGGGGATCGAGGCGTTCATCACGAACAGCGCGGCCAGGCCAAGCATGCCGCTGACGAGGTAGAGCGCCATCACCGCCTCGCGGCGCGTCAGCCCGAGCGCCACCAGCCGGTGGGAGGTGTGGTCCTTGCCGGCGGACGCCGCGCTCAGGCCGTGGCGCAGGCGCGAGACGACCACGAGCGAGATGTCGAACAGCGGCAGCCCGAGCACGAGCAGCGGGATCATCCAGGTGACGATGTCGACGTTGGCGAAGCGCAGCTTGATCCCAATCGCGCTCAGGCAGAAGCCGAGGAAGAGCGAGCCGGCGTCGCCCATGAATATCGAGGCGCGGTTGAAGTTGTATCGCAGGAAGCCGAGGCAGGCGCCCAGGATCGCGACCGAGAGCCCGGCGACGATCACCTGATGGCTGAACGCGGCCAGCAGGAAGAAGAAGGCGCTCGCCACCGCCGAAATCCCGGCCGAGAGGCCGTCCATGTTGTCGAGGAAGTTGATCGCGTTGGTGACGGTGACAACCCAGAGCACGGTCGCGATCACGTTCAGCGGCTCGTAGCGCAGGAGGCCGATTTGGATACCGGAGAGTGGCAGCAGGCTGGCGGCCGCGACCTGCGCCACCAGCTTCCAGCGCCAGGGCAGCGCGTGGCGGTCGTCCACCACGCCCACCGCCGCCATCGCGGTCGCCCCGCCCAGCAGCGCCAGCGCCTGCCAGCCGACGAACTCGGGCACGCTGAGCGCGTCGGTGACGAGCACCATGCCGAAGGCGACCGCGCCGAAGATCAGCAGCGCCCCCAGTAGCGCGCCCAGGTAGATGGCGACGCCGCCCAGCAGCGGCGTCGGCGTCTGGTGGACCTTGCGGGCGTTCGGCTGGTCGACGATGCCGGAGCGGCGGGCGAGGCGCGCCGCCAGCGGCGTTGCGGCGACCGCGACGATCAGGGCGGTGACGAAGACGACGACGTAGCCAGTCACCGCGAGCCCCGCTGCGCCTCGACCTGGCTGAGCAGGCTCTGCAGCTCGGCCTTGCGGTCAGCGGGCGCCACCTGGATCGCCTGGCGCAGCATGCGGATCGCCTCGTCGAGCCGGCCGCGCTCGTAGTAGAGCGAGGCGAGGTTGCGCAGCGAGATGAAGTCGTCGGGCCTGAGCTGCGCCGCCTCCTCGAACGCCGCCAACGCCGCATCGGTGTTGCCGGCACGCGTCTCCACAAAGCCGAGCTGCTGCTGAAGGAGCGCGGTCTGCGGCCGCGGCAGCGCCGCGATCGCCTCGCGGTACAGCGCGATCAATCGGTCGGTGTAGCCCGCATTGATCAGCGTCTCGAGCCAGCGCTGGGCGCGCGGGTCGTTCAGCGCAGTGGGGCGCTCACGTACCAACCGGGCGAAGGCGTCGAACATGGCCTCGGTCTTACCTTGCGCCGCATAGATGTCGACGGTGGTACGGTAGGCGTTCTCGTAGCGCGGATCGATCGCCTGTGTCTCCGCGATGGCGGCCAGTGCCTGGTCGAACAGCTTCGCCGAGCCGTAGGCCTGGGCCAGCTCATCGCGCAGCAGGGCCGACTGCGGATTCATCTGCACGGCCCTGGCGTACCAGGCGAGCATGTCGTCGCGCTTCGCCCCGTTGCCCAGCTCGACCCAG
>JBHOQZ010000949.1:0-12214 GCA_042408635.1 Chloroflexota bacterium | reverse complement strand
CGCGACCTGGGCCGGCTCGAGCAGCCCCTGCTTGAGGATGCCGCCGATCATCGCCTCGGCCATGGCGCCCGCGCCGATGAATCCGATCTCGTGCCGCAACCCCGGGCCTCCTCCCGCCTCGACAGGCTCGCCGCGGAGGTTAGCAGTCGCTCCGGGAGGCGTCAAGGCGAGCCCCGGTCGGGCCGGGAGACAGTCGGCGCCGCCCGGGAGCGGTGGCGGGTCGTGGTACAATCGCGCCATGCCCGAGCTCCCCGAAGTCGAGACGCTCCGCCGCGATCTCGTCCCCACCCTCACCGGCCGCACGATCACCGAGGTCGAGCTGCGCCTGCCCAAGCTGATGACGGCCTGGGGCGGCCTCCCCGCCGAGGCGCTGGTGGGCTGCCGCGTCGAGCGGATCGAGCGCCGCGCCAAGATCCTCCTCGTCCGCCTCTCGGGAGGCCTGACGCTGCTGATGCACCTCAAGCTGAGCGGGCAGCTCGCCCACCGCGCCGCTGACGGCTCGACGCTGGCCGCCGGCGGCCACCCGACGCCGGCGTTCGACGCGCCGCTCCCCCACAAGAGCACCCACCTGATCGTGGGCCTCCACGACGGCTCGCGCCTCTACCTGACAGACATCCGCCAGTTCGGCCGCGCCGCCGTCTTCACGGACGCCGATGCCGAGGCGCGGCTGGCCGCGATGAAGCTCGGCCCGGAGCCGTTCGATGCCTCGCTCTCGCTCGACACGTTCCGCGCGCGGCTGGCGCGGCGGCCGAAGCCCCCGATCAAGACGCTCCTGCTCGACCAGAGCTTCGTCGTGGGCCTGGGCAACATCTACGCGAACGAGGCGCTAGGCGAGGCCGGGATCGCGCCGACGCGGCCGGCCGGCACGCTGTCACCCGAGGAGACGGGGCGCCTCTTCGCCGCCATCAGGGCGGTGCTGGAGCGGGCGCTCACCGAGGGCGTCGCCGACCTGGCCCGCAACGGCGCGGCCGGCGATCGCGACTTCCCGCGCTTCCACGGCCGGGCCGGTCTGCCCTGCTACGTCTGCGGCGCCATGATCGAGCGGCTCAAGCTCAACGGCCGGAGCTGCTACCACTGCCGGACCTGCCAGGTCTGAGCCGGGTCGAACAGGGTCAGGAGCCCGCCGACCGGTCGGTCAGGCCCGCGCCCTATCCGAGCACGAACCGCTCGAACGCCTCGGCCACGCCGTCCTCGTCGACGGTGCCCACGACCGCGTCGGCGACCGCCAGCAGCTCAGGCGGGGCATCGCCCATCGCCACACCCAACCCCGCCCACTCGACCATGTCGAGGTCGTTGAGGTTGTCCCCGACCGCCATGACGCGCTCGCGCGGGATGCCGAGCCGCTCGGCCAGCAGGCGGAGCGCCCGCCCCTTCGACACCTCGGGGTGGCTGAGCTCGCACATAAGTGGGTGGCCGGTGGTCACGTAGAGTCGGCCCGCGAAGTGGGCGCGCGCACGCTCGACCAGCTCGCGCGTGCCCTCGGCCGCCGTGATAAGCGCCAGGTGGGTCGGCTCGCGGGTGAGGAAGCTGAGCATGTCTCCGACGATGCGCGGCTCGACCGCCCCGTTGGCGTGGCGGTAGTAGCGCTCCCAGGCCGGCGTCACCGCCTCGATGCAGATCTCGTCGTCGAGGTAGACGTTGAGCGGGAGATCGAGCCGGCGAGCGAGGTGGACGACCTCGTGCGCGAGGTCGACCGGGATGCCGCGCTCGTGAAGCGTCTCGCCGGTGAGGCTGTCGCGCACGACCGCGCCCTGGTAGCAGATGATCGGGCCGTTGGCGCCCAGCGCTTGCCAGAAGGGCACGGTGCGGCAGTACATGCGACCCGTCGCCAGCGTGACCACGGCTCCCCGGCGGATCGCCTCGGCCACGGCTGCTCGCACGGCCGGCCGGATGGTGCGCGTGCGGCCCATGGCCGTGCCGTCGAGGTCGAGCGCGATGAGCTGATAGGGCAGCGCCATCGGCTCACTCACCCCGGTAGACGGGCTTGCGCCGCTCGGCGAAGGCGCGCAGCCCTTCCTGCCGATCCTCGGTGAGCAGGGTGAGGTTGTACGCCTCGGCCTCGAAGGCGCGCGCGGTGGCGAGGTCCATCGACGCACCGAGGTCGATAGCCCGCTTCGCCTGGCGCACCGCGATCGGCGCGTTCTCGGCGATCTGCCGCGCCAGCGACCGCGCCTCGGCCAGCAGGGCGTCGGGAGCTGCCCGCCGCAGTGCGATGCCCAACCGCTCCGCCTCCGCCGCGTCGACCCGCCGGGCCGTGAAGATGAGCTCCTTCGCCCGCTGGCGGCCGATCAGCCGCGGCAGGGTCTGGGTGCCGCCGCCGCCTGGGATGATGCCGAGCGAGGTCTCGGTGAGCGCAAACTGCGCCGTCTCGCTGGCCAGGATCAGGTCGCAGCTCAGCGCCAGCTCGAAGCCGCCGCCGAAGGCGTAGCCGTTGACCGCCGCGATCGTCGGGCAGGCGAGCCGCTCGACCGCCCCGAACGCCTCGACCAGCGTCGCGCGCACCCGGCGCACCTCGGCCGGCGACATCGCGGCGCGCTCGTGCAGGTCAGCCCCAGTGGAGAAGGCGCGCTCACCCGCGCCCGTGACGATCACGACCCTGACCTCTGCGTTGCGCTCGACCGCCCGCACCGCCGCGAGCAGCGCCTCGCAGAGCGCCAGGTTGAGCGCGTTGAGCGCCTGTGGCCGGTTGAGTGTCAGGGTAAGTATGTGGTCTTTGAACGAGTCGAGCAGGACCGGCTCCGCCGCAGCCATGACCCATCTCCCAGCAGCGATTGCCGTGCCGCGCCGGAACGCGCGGGCGCGCCACCCCTAACTATACCCCGTCGAGCCGCTGCGGGCGTGGGTCAGCCGCCCGGCAACCCCGGGCTGGGGGAACGAGTGCGCCGGTGGGCCGGGAGGGGCCTGGCTGCCGGCTAGCCGCGGCTCAGGATGGCGGGGACGCCGCTGGGGAACCAGGGCTGGAGGGCGGTGACTGTGGCGGCGCCGAAGTTCGCCATGGTGGCCGCCAGGCGGGAGCGTTCAAGCGCGATGATCGTGCCGGTGCGGAAGTCGTTCCAGTCCGGCCAGGCGCCATTGGTCATGAAGGCGATCACCCGCAGCGTGATCGCGATGACGACGTAGGCCGTTACGCAGCCGACCAGTGCGCCGCCCAAGTTGTCCCAGGCGCCGATGCCTGGCAGCCTCGTGCCCGAATAGAGCAGCGTCGCGACCCGGAGATAGACGCCGAGCGAGACGAGGAAGATGACGACGAAAGCGAACGTCGAGAGAACCTCATCCGAGGCAGGGATCGTCTCGCCGATCCAGCGCGCGAGCTGCCGGTGGTAATAGGCTGCGACGAGCAGCGAGAGCAGGCACGAGATCAGGTACATCGTTTGCTGGACGATGCCCTGGAAGAAGGCGATCCCGACGATCGTCAGTGCGCCGACCAGCACAAGGACGTCGATTGCGTTGAGTTCGAGCGCGCTCATCGTTGCTTCGCTCCCACCGCCAACCCGTTGGCCCACGCTCCCGGCCCGCCCCGCCGCCCGAAGCCATGCAGAGGCAGGCGACCACCGCGGCGCATCGGGCTCCCCGGTGCGACAGGCATTCTCCCGGCACTCGATTGCGCGGCTCACGCCAGGCGCGCCGAGGGCTCCCGGCCGCCAAAGGCCCGAGGCCATTGTAGGCGGATGCGCGGAGCGGTAACAATAGGCAATCTCTCCCACGTTCCGCGCTCCCCCAAAGGTACGCTGCGGGGCAGCAGCGGTCGGCCGGAGCCGCGCCGACGCCGGCCTGCGCACCCCAACGTGCCGGGGGCCGGGAGCGTAGAGACGGATCAGGCCCGCGCTGGCAGGCGATCCATTCGACCTCGACGCGCTCCAGGGGCGCCGGGGACGAGAGGCAACTCGTGCCGGGGACGGGGCCGAGCGCGCTCAGGCGCGCGGCTCGGCCCCAACCTCGCGCACGAGGGCGCGCGTTACGCTGCCCTGGATCCGCTGTACCTCGGCGTCAGTCAGTGTTCGATCATCCGCCTGGTAGGTGAGGCGGAAGGTGACACTCTTCTTGCCAGGCGGAATCGACCCGCCCCGGTAGACGTCGATCGGCGTCACCGAACGCAGTAACCGTCCGCCGGCCGCCCGCATCACCCGCTCCATGGCGCCCACCGGCGTCGCCTCGTCGACGATGACCGAGAGGTCCTGGAGCGTGGGTGGGAAGCGGGGGATCGGCACGAAGCTGCGCCGGCTGCCCGCGTAGCGCGCCAGCGCGTCGAAGTCGACATAGGCGAGCCAGACCGGCTCGTCGATCTCGAACTGCTCGCGGACCTCGCGCCGCACCTCGCCCAGCACCCCGACGATCTCGAAGTCGGGTGCCGGCTCCGTCACCAGTCCGCGACCTCCCGGCGCCACGCCGAGTGCTGCGGCCCGACCCGGCCCGAAGCTGGGGTGCGTCACGGGCTGCCAATCGCGGTTGGCGATGTCGAGGTGATCCAGCAGCGCCTCGAGCGCGCCCTTGAGGTCGAAGAAATCGCCCTCGACGCGCTCGTTCAGGCCGCGGCCCGGCTTGTAGGCGCCGGTCGCAATCGTCTGGTCGCGGCGCTCGTCGGGTAGATCGTTCAGGCGCGGCAGGTAGATGCGCCCCAGCTCGAAGAGCTGCACGCCGACCGGCTCGTGACGCAGGTTCGCCGCCAGCGTCTCGAGCATCGCGCCCATGGTGGTGACGCGAAGCTGCGACATCTCCTCGCTCAGCGGATTGAGCACCTTGATCGGCTCGGCGCCAGCCACGATCAGCCGGTAGTCCATCACCGCGGGCAGTCGCCTCTCGCCCCCGTCGGGCTCAGCCGCCTCCGCCGCGCCAGCGCCCCCCGGCAGTCGGGGCGGTAGGAGTCGGCGGGTGCGCGCCTCGCTCGTGAGCGAGTAGGTGATGATCTCGGAGTAGCCGGCCCCGACCAGCACCCGCTTGGCCGCCTTCTCGAGCGAGCGGAGCGGATTCGACTCCGGGGTCGGGATCGGGCCGTCGATCTCGGCGGCCGGGATCTGCTCGTAGCCGCTGATGCGCGCGTACTCCTCGACGAGGTCGGCCGGCAGGCGCACGTCGAGCCGCCAGTACGGCACGGTGACGTCGAGGCCGTCCCTCGCCGGCTCCACCTCCATCTCGAGCGCCTCGAAGACGTCGGTCACGCGCTCACGCTCAAACGGGATGCCGAGCAGGCGCGGGATTTCGCCGCCGGGCAGGTGGACCACCACCGGGTCAACGGGTCGCGGGTAGGCATCGGCCGCGCCGGGCGCGATCTCGCCCCCGGCGATCTGCTGCATCAACTGGGCGGCGCGGGTGGCGGCGAGCAGCGTCTGCTCGGGAGACAACCCCCGCTCGAAGCGGCGCGATGCCTCACTCGGCAGCCGCAACGCGCGCGCCGTCCGCCGGATGCTGATCGGGTCGAAGTTCGCCGACTCGAGCAGCACGTTCGTGGTCGCCTCGGAGACCTCGGATTCGAGCCCGCCCATGACGCCCGCTAGCGCGATCGGGCCGTGCGGATCGGCGATGAGCAGCATGTCGGGTGCGAGCTCACGCTGCTGCCCATCCAGCGTGGTCAGCGCCAGGTCGTTGCCGGCGCGCCGCACGATGATGTGCCGCTCGGCGACGCGGTCCATGTCGAAGGCGTGCAGCGGCTGGCCGTACTCGAGCATGACGTAGTTGGTGACGTCGACGATGTTGTTGATCGGGCGCAGCCCGGCCCGGATCAGCCGCTCCTGCAACCAGAGCGGCGAGGCGTCGATCCGCACGCCCCGGATCACCACCGCCGTGTAGCGCGGGCAGAGGTCGGGGTCGTCGATCGTGACCCGCACCAGGTCGGCGGCGGGCGGCCCGCTCTCGTGCACCTGCACGTCGGGGTAGCGCAGGCGCTGACCGGTCAGCGCGGCGACCTCGCGCGCGACGCCGATGACCGAGAGGCAGTCGGGGCGGTTCGGCGTGACCTCGAGGTCGAGGATCGTGTCCCCCAGCACCTCGCGCAGTGGCAGGCCGACCGGCGTATCGGGGTCGAGGATCTTGATGCCCTCGTGGTCGTCGCCGAGCTGCAATTCGTCCTCGGCGCAGATCATCCCCTCCGAGACGATGCCGCGGATCTTGCCCGGCTTGAGCGTCTCCACCTTGCCCGACTTCGGGCTGTAGAGGCGGGCGCCCGCCAGCGCGAGCGGGACGATGTCCCCCTCCCGGACGTTGGTGGCCCCCGTGACCACGCGGAGCGGCGCCTCGCGACCGTAGTCGCAGGTCACCAGCGTGAGCCGGTCGGCGTCTGGGTGGGGCTCGATCCGCTCGATGCGCGCGGTGTAGATGTGGTCCCAGCCGGCGCCGATCTCGTCGATCGCGCCGACCTCGATCCCGGCCATGGTCAGGCGCTGCGCGAGCTCCTGCACCGGTAGCGTGATCGTCACATACTCGCTCAGCCAGCTCAGCGGTACTCTCATCGTCGGTTCCTTTCCAGGGCCGTGGGCCCACCCCCGTCGACCACCGCGGCGAACCACGCGCGCAGCGCGCGCGCCCCGGAGGGTAGCGGGCGGGGCGTCGGCCGCCGCTCGGAGGCGTCGAAGGCAACGTCTTGAGCGCGAGGCCGGCGACGCCGGCCATCTCCTCGACGCGGGCCCCTAGTGGACGCCGCGGGCCCGCTCAGCGGAACTGCCGCAGGAAGCGCAGGTCGTTCTGGTAGAAGAGGCGGATGTCTTCGATGCCGTACTTGAGCATCGCGATCCGCTCGGGGCCCATACCGAAAGCGAAGCCGCTGTAGCGCGTCGAGTCGTAGCCGACGCCCTCCAGCACGCGCGGGTGGACCATGCCGGCGCCGAGGATCTCGATCCAGCCGGTGTACTTGCAGATGCGGCACCCCGTGCCGTCGCACATGTGGCAGCTCATGCTCATGTCGACGCCCGGCTCGACGAACGGGAAGTAGTCGCAGCGGAAGCGGACGCGGCGCTCCCGCCCGAACAGCTCGCGGGCGAACGTGGTCAGCACGCCGCGCAGATCGGCCATGGTGATCCCCTCGTCGACTGCCAGGCCCTCGACCTGGTAGAAGATCGACTCGTGGGTGGCGTCGGTCGCCTCGTAGCGGTAGCAGCGGCCCGGCACGATCACGCGCACGGGCGGTCGGCGCCTTTCCATCACGCGCGCCTGCACCGGTGAGGTATGCGTGCGCAGCAGGATCTCCCCCGTCTTCTCGCCCATGTCGAGCCAGAAGGTATCCCACATGTCGCGGGCGGGGTGCTCCTTCGGGATGTTGAGCGCCTCGAAATTGTAGTAGTCCCACTCGACCTCGGGCCCCTCGACCACGTCGAAGCCGAGCCGCGCGAACACCGCCTCGATCTCATCAAGGATCTGGGTGACGACGTGGAGCTGCCCCAGCTCCGGCCGCCGCCCCGGCAGCGTCACGTCGAGTGGCTCACGGCGCGCCTGCTCCTCGGCTTCCTGCGCTCGCAGCGCCTCCAACCGCTCCCGAAAAGCGGTCTCGAGGGCGACCTTCGCCGAGTTGGCGGCCTGCCCGACCACCGGCCGCTCCTCGGGCGGCAGAGAGCCGATGCTGCTCAGCGCGGCCTGGAGGCGGCTCCGACGCCCAAGGTATTCGAGGCGCCAAGCCTCCGCCTCGGCCTCACTGCCGAGCTCGGCCAGCTTCGCCAGCGCCTCCGCTTTGAAGCGCTCCAGTTCTTCGACCATGGGGACGGGGACCTCCAGCCTGTGCCAACGCGCCGAACACGCACGTCGAACTCGGGATATTGTATGCGATCCGCCGTGACCCCGCGCCATCGGCGTGTACACTGCCGGCGGCGCCCGCCAGATGAGCGAGGGAAGGAGCGCGACCGTGACGACCGACACCTGGAACCCGGAGCAGTACGCCCGTTTCCACGACGAGCGCAGCCGGCCTTTCTTCGACCTGCTGGCGCTGGTACGCCCAACCCCGGGAATGCGCGTGGTCGACTTGGGCTGCGGCACCGGCGAGCTCACGCGCGCCCTGCACGAGCGGTTGGGGGCGGCCGAGACGCTCGGCCTCGACGCCTCGCCCGCGATGCTGGCGCGCAGCGCGGACTACGCGGGCGATGGTCTGCGCTTCGAGCGAGGCGACATCGCCGAGTTCGCGCCCGCCCAGCCGTTCGACCTCGTCTTCTCGAACGCGGCGCTCCAGTGGGTGCCCGATCACGAGCGGTTGCTGCCGCGCCTGGCGGCGGCGCTGCGTCCCGCGGGCGGGCAGCTCGCGATCCAGATGCCGACGAACGACGACCACCTCTCGCACGTGACGGCACACCGCATCGCGCAGAGCGAGCCGTTTCGGACCGCGCTGGGTGGCTACGTGCGCCAGGTGCCCCTGCTCAAGCCCGAGCGCTACGCCGAGATCCTCGACGAGCTCGGGTTTGGCAAGCTACACGTGCGCATGCAGGTTTACGCGCACCACCTGCCCGAGCCGGGCTCGGTCGTCGAGTGGGTGAAGGGCTCGCTGCTCACCGACTACCAGCGGCGCCTGCCGCCCGAGCTCTTCGACGAGTTCCTCGCGCGCTACAGGGAGGCCCTGCTGCCGCAGCTCCCCGACCGCCGCCCGTACTTCTACCCCTTCAAGCGGCTACTCATCTGGGGCATGCGGTAGCGCCGCGGCCGCGGGGCGGCACGCCCTGGACACGGGCAATTCGTCTCGCGGGCGGGGACCGGCCGGCCGAAGGAGGCGCCCCGCGCCCTCCGGTCAAGGGGAGAGGCGCTCGATCAGCCAGCCGTCCCCCTGCCGAATGTAGCGCAGGCGGTCGTGCAGGCGGTTCGGGCGGCCCTGCCAGAACTCGAACCGCTGCGGCACGACGCGGTAGCCGCCCCAGTAGGGCGGCAGCGGGATGTCGCGACCCGCAAAGTCGCGCTCCAGCGCCTGGACGCGCGCTTCAAGGGCCTCACGGCTGGGGATCACGCGGCTCTGATGCGAGGCCCAAGCACCGATCCGGCTGCCGACCGGGCGTGAGGCGAAGTAGCTCGCCGACTCCTCGGTCGTGGTCCGCTCGACGGTGCCCTCGATCCGCACCTGCCGCTCGAGCGTCGGCCAGTAGAACAGGAGGGCGGCACGCGGGTTCGCCGCCAGCTCCTCGCCCTTGCGGCTCTCGTAGTTAGTATAGAACACGAAACCGCGCGGATCGATGCCCTTGAGCAGGACGACGCGTGCCGAGGGGGCCCCGTCGGGGCTGGCGGTCGCCACGGTCATCGCATTGGGCTCGCGCGGTTCGGAGGCGCGGGCCTCCTCGAACCAGGTTTCGAACTGTCTGAAGGGATCCGGATCGGCCGCGCGCTCGTCCAACCCGCCGCGGCGGTACTCCTCGCGCATCGTCCTCAACTCCGCCGTGAGCTCCGGCAGCTCTGCCGTCATTAGCGCACCCTCGCCCTGGAGCGGCCCCGCCACCTCGCGGGGCCGGCTGCCCTGATGCATCGTCGCACGTACCCGTCCGAACCTCAAGTCCCCGCGCGTTGCGCGCGACGGCGGCAAGCGTTCGGACCCATCAAGCGCAGGGGCAGGGTGGGGGAGACGGAGACGCGCCGCCCGCGCTCAGGCGCGGGGACACTGAGCCCGCTGGCGGGCGGCCTCGAACACGATCACGCTCGCGGCCATGGCGGCGTTGAGCGACTCGGCTTCCCCCTGGATCGGGATGAAGGTGCTGCGAGCAAACGCGGGAAAGCGCGACAACTCCAGCCCGCGCGCCTCGTTGCCGATCACAAGCGCGGTCGGCCGCAGCCAGTCGACGTCCCAGTGGGCCACCTCCCCCCCGGCGTCGGCCAACCAAACGTCTCGACCGGCCAGGATGAGCGGGAGCGCGGCGTCGCATTCGGGCAGCAGGCGCAACCGGAAATGGGCGCCCATGCCGGCGCGCACGACCTTGGGGGCGTAGACGTCGACCGAGCCTCGGGTGAGCGCGACCGTGCGCACGCCAGCCGCCTCAGCCGAGCGCAGGATGGTGCCCACGTTGCCGGGGTCCTGGAGCCCGCCCAGGATGAGCACGAGACTGCCGAGGTCCTCGCCGGGGGCGAGGTCGGCGGGGGGCAGCGGCACCGCGGCGACGACTCCCTGCGGCGCCACCGTGTCGGCAACGCTGCGCAGAACCTTCGAAGAGACTTCGAGCTGGGGCAGGCCGCGCAGGCGGCGGTAGAGCTCGGCGCCGCGCAGGGTGCTGCGCAGCGCTTCGGGGTCAACCAGCACCAGCTCCGGGCGCAGGCGCGCCCGGAGCGCTTCTTCGACGAGGCGAACGCCCTCGATGAGGTAGTGGCGCTCGCTCTGGCGGCCGCGACGGTCGAGCAGGGAGCGAACCCACTTCACCCGCTCGTTCGAGGTGCTCGTGATCGGGGCCGCCACGGCGGTCGGCCCGCGGCTAGGCGGTGGCCGGCGCGCCCTTCGCCAGTTCGACGAAGCGGGCAAAGGCGGCCTGGTCGTTCACCGCCAGCTCGGCGAGCATCTTCCGGTCGACAGTGACATTGGCGCGGCGCAGCCCCGCCATGAGCTGGCTGTACGACAGGCCGGAGAGGCGCGCGCCGGCGTTGATCCGCGTGATCCAGAGGCGGCGCATGTCGCGCTTGCGCTCGCGCCGGTGGCGATAGGCGTAGGAGAGCGCCTTGAGCATCGCCTCATGGGCACGGCGATAGAGCGCGTGCTTGGTCGCGCGCATGCCCTTGGTGAGCTTGAGGACCTTCTTGTGCCGGGCGCGCGCCGTCACACCCCGTTTGACCCGAACCACTCGTTTCCCTCCGCCTAGGCGCCGTACGGGATCAGCTTGCTGACGCGCTTCACGTCGCGCTTGTTAACTGGGAGCATCTCGTCGAAGAGGCGCTTGGCCCGGTCAGACTTCTTGCGGCGCAAATGGCTCTTCATGCCCTTGGTGCGCATGAGCTTGCCGCTGCCGGTCACCGCGAACCGCCGCGCCGCACCCTTGTGTGTCTTGAGCTTTGGCACGCCTATCCCCTATATCTTCCAGGCAAAATCGACTCGGAATTATAGCACAGAGGTCGCAACCGCGCAGGGCAACCGGCCGGGCGCGTCTGCGCACTTGAAGGGGCAACGCGCCCGGCGGCGCGGGGCTGCCCGCCGGGCGGGCGGACGGGCCGGCTACACCCGAGAGGACGTTGACCCGGTCGGGCGGCGGCAACGGTGGAGGTAGGGCTCACTCAGCACGGGAGCGCTCCCGCCGGTCAGGAGCGCTCCGTTTGGGGCTCGTGGTGCGACCCGGTCGTTCCGCCAGCCCGGGCCGGCTGGGTTCAGACGGCCTCCCGCCGATCCCCGTCACCCGTTGGAGGCTGGGGCGGGCGCGCGGCCCGCCTGACGCCGCCCACCGGCGTGAGCATCATGGTCATCATCCGGCCTTCCATGAGCGGCATCCGCTCGACGACGCCGGCGCCCTGCAGCTTGCCGGCAATGGTCTCAAGCGCCTGCCGACCCAATTGTGGGTGGGCCAGCTCACGCCCCTTGAAACGCACGGTGACCTTGACCTTGTCGCCCTCTTCGAGGAACCGCTGGATCGTGCGGACCTTGGTCTCGATGTCGCCCTCATCAGTCGTGGGGGTGAGGCGCACCTCCTTGAGCATGGCGGCCTTCTGGTGCTTGCGCGCCTCCCGCTCTTTCTTCTCCTGCTCGAACTTGAACTTGCCGTAGTCAAGCAGGCGACAGACGGGCGGAACCGAGTTCGGCGCCACCTCGACGAGGTCCAGATCACGGTCCTGCGCCAGCCGCAGCGCCTCGAACAGCGGCAGCACGCCAAGCTGCTCCCCGCTCTCGTCGATCACACGCACCTGCGGCGCGCGGATCTTCTGGTTGATACGCAGCTCCCTGCTAATCTTCTTCCCTTCCTTTTGTGTGCTTCCACGCGCGGGAATCCGAACACTCCAGCCCATTTGCTGGCACCCTGTTTATAACACACGCCCGTTCGAGCGTCAATGAACGCAACTTTTCGCGTGCAGCCGCCAGCGGCCCGCGCGCGTTGACGCGCTGCCCGCCCACACGTACAATCCGGCCGCCCGCAACTCTGCAGGGGAGGGTATCGTGCATGGGTAGCCCGTCGCCAGCCCGTCGACGTCGCCCCTCCGCCCACGGCCTCACCGCTGCGCCCCGCCGCGGCCCGGCGGGGCTCTCGCTCACGCTCGTGCTGGTCGCGCTGCTCGTCGGCACGGCCTGCACCCCGTCGCCCGCACCTGCGCCCACGACCGCGGCTCCCCCGCCGACCACCGCGTCGCCGGCACCCAC
>JBHOQZ010000936.1:0-1419 GCA_042408635.1 Chloroflexota bacterium | reverse complement strand
CTACGTCACGCCCGAGCTGAAGGAGCGCGAGGCCCAGCTTCTCGAAGCGCAGGAGCGGATCGCCGAGCTCGAGACACGTATCTTTCAGGAGCTGGTCCAACGGCTCGCGGCCGCCGCCGACCGGCTGCGCGCCGCGGCCGCCACACTCGCCCGGCTCGACGTGGCGAGCGCGCTCGCCCACGTGGCCGAGCGCTGGAACTGGACGCGCCCGGAGCTCGACGAGAGCGACACGATCCACCTGGTCGACAGCCGCCACCCCGTGCTCGAGGCGAGCGGCGCGACCGTGATCCCCAACGACTGCGAGCTCTCCAACCGCGGCGTGCAACTCGCGCTCATCACCGGGCCGAACATGGCCGGCAAGAGCACCTATCTGCGCCAGGTGGCGGTGATCGTGCTGCTCGCCCAGATCGGCAGCTTCGTGCCGGCACGCAGCGCCCGGATCGGGCTGGTCGACCGCATCTTCACCCGCGTCGGAGCGCAGGACGATATCACCGCCGGCCAGAGCACGTTCATGGTCGAGATGGCCGAGACCGCGAACATGCTCAAGCACGCCACGCCCCGCAGCCTGCTGGTGTTCGACGAGATCGGGCGCGGCACGAGCACCTACGACGGCCTCGCCATCGCCCGTTCGGTCGTCGAGTACATCCACAACCACCCCGAGCTCGGCTGCAAGACGCTGTTTGCCACCCACTACCACGAGCTGACCGAGCTGGAGGGGCTGCTGCCGCGCGTGAAGAACTTCCGGGTGGACGTGCTCGAGGAGGGCGGGGAGATCGTCTTCCTGCACCAGGTGGTGCCGGGCGCCGCGAACAAGAGCTACGGCATCCACGTGGCGCGCCTGGCCGGCGTGCCGCGCGCCGTGACGCGCCGGGCCGAGGAGATCCTGCGCGAGCTCGAGGCGGGCCACGCCTCGGGTGCCGCCAACGGCCACGCGCCGGCCCGGCGTCGCTTCCGGGCCAGGCGCGAGCCGCACGACCTGATGCAGCTCACGCTCTTCGGGGAGCCGGACCCGGTCGTCGAGTCGCTCAAGACGCTCGACGTGCTCTCGCTCAGCCCGCTCGAAGCGCTCGCCAAGCTCTACCAGCTTCAGGAAGATGCTCGGCGCGGCGCCACGTCGTAGCGCCGCCGCACCCACCGTCGGCCGCCCCACCCGCAAGCGGGTACCCGACGTGGCGGCCGGTCCCTGCCCCGCCAGGCTGGCCGCTGCGCCCGCAACCGACGAGGAGGTGCCCCGCGCCATCGAGCGGTTCAACCACAACAGCGGCAGCAGCTCCTCGAGGAGGGTGAAGCGGCCGGCGCGCGCCTCGTAGATCGCTCGGGGCAGCACCGGCAGCACGTCCGTGGCGTAGAGCAACTGAAACGTGCTGCCCAGCCACCGCTTCCCGTTGATCTCGGCCAGGTAGCGGCGGCCGGTCTCCC
>JBHOQZ010000931.1:0-5045 GCA_042408635.1 Chloroflexota bacterium | reverse complement strand
CTGGCCGACCGCACCGAGCTGCGGGTCAACCTGGCCAACGTGCTGGCCTTCGACTACGTCGGCGGCCTGGTCGGCTCGGTCGCCTTTCCCCTCTTGCTGCTTCCCCAGCTCGGGCTGGTGCGCACCTCGCTCCTGGTCGGCCTCGTCAACGCGGGGGTGGCGCTCCTGACGCTGCTGGCGCTGCGCCGCCGGGTCACGCCGCGGCTGCGCTGGCCGCTGGGCGCGGGCACGCTCCTGGTGGCGGCCGGTCTGGCCCTGGCCGGCCTTTTCAGCGCGCCGGTCAGCGCCTACCTCGAGCAGCGGCTCTACCGCGATGAAATCATCTATGTCGAGCAAACCCCCTACCAGCGGATCGTGCTGACGCGCTGGCGCGACGACCTGCGCCTCTTCCTCGACGGGAACCTCCAGTTCTCGTCGCTCGACGAGCACCGCTACCACGAGGCGCTCGTCCACCCGGCGCTCGCGCTCGTCCCGCGGCGCGACGCGGTGCTGGTGCTGGGCGGCGGCGACGGCCTGGCCGTGCGCGAGATCCTCAAGTGGCCGGATGTGCGGCGCGTCGTGCTGGTGGACATCGACCCGCGCATGGTCGAGCTGGCGCGCACGCTGCCCGACCTGCGGGCGCAGAACGGCGGCGCGCTGGACGACCCGCGCGTCGAGATCGTGGAGGAGGACGCCTTCACCTACCTGGAGCGCGACCGGGGCTTCTACGACGTCATCGTTTCCGACCTGCCCGACCCGCGCGACGAGGCGATCCAGAAGCTCTACAGCGTCGAGGCGTACACGCTCACGGCCCGGCGGCTCGGTGCGGACGGTGTCATGGCGGTGCAGGCAACCTCGCCCTACTTCGCGCCCGAGGCGTTCTGGTCGATCCGCCTGACGCTGGCCGAGGTCTTCCCGCAAACGCTGCCCTACCACGTCAACGTGCCGGCGTTCGGTGATTGGGGCTTCGTGCTGGCGAGCCGGGCGCCGCTCGACTCGGCGCGCATCGAGGTGCCGGTGCCGACGCGCTACCTGACGCCGGGCGTCTTGCCGGCGCTCTTCCAGTTCGGCGCCGACGAGGGCCCGCGGACCGACGTCGAGCCGAACCGCCTGTTCCACCCCGTCCTACTCGACTACTACCGCCGCGGCTGGCGCGGCGCCCGCTGACCCCCCTCGACCCAGCCTCTCGGCTCGATGGATACCCGCCTCGCGGCGGTGTGCCGATGGGAACCGATCAGGGCAGGCCGACCCGCGCCGCGCAGGAGGCGGAGCCAAGCCAGGTGTGCGGGTTGCCCTGTGGTATTGCCACGCCGTCAATGGGGTGAAATTCGCCGGGCAGACGGGGATTCATCGCCACGAAGCCCGGCTTGCCGACCCGCTCCACCAGCGGCATCGCTTGCTCGGCCCGGGCAACGCCGCGCGCGATCATCAGCACGAACGGTAGTCGCCCGCCCGCGAGGTCCGGCCCGGGCAGCGTCAGCGCGGCCAGCCGGGCGCGCAACGGCGCCAGCAGCGCCAGGAACGCGTCCGGCGGCAGTCCAGCCACCGCCGGATAGCCCTTCGCCAGCAGGGTCGCGACCTGGCGATCGAACTCGGCCGTCAGCACGGCGTACCCTCGTTGGAGTGGTGATTGAGGTCGCGCCTCCACGAGGCGGCCGGATCGGGGCGGTGTAGCGCGGTGGGGGGAGGCGACTTCGCGGCACGGTTGCCTCGCGCGGCCCCGGCTGAGGCTACCGGTGCGTGAGCGCTAGCAATTCGGAGGCAGTGGCCGGCACCCGGGCGACGCAGAGGCAGGTGGAGAGGGGCGGCTAGCGGCCACCGAGAAGGCGCCGCAGGTTGACGCGCAGCCGCCACCAGTTGTAGCTGACGCGGCGCGTGACCGGGCCGCCCGCGCCGATGTCGATCGGTCGATCGCGCCAGTAGCGCGGCTGCCCGCTGCCCAGCACGCCGAACGGCGCCGAGAGGATGGCGAACCAGAAGATGGCGAGGGCCACCAGCGCCACCAGCGCCGGCAACGGGGAGGGGGGCAGCAGCCGCAGTAGGAAGGTGACCACCCCCAGCAGCGCGGCGAGACCCACCAGCCGCTCAGCCGGCGTCTGGAAGATGCGGTTGAACCGCGCCTGCCAGCCCCCGAGGCGCTGACCCGAGCCGCTCCAGGTCGGGGGGCCCCCGCGCGGCGCGCCCGGGCGTGGCTCCGGGGCGCGGTTGCGGCGCAGGATTTCCTCGATCTCGCGCTCGTAGCGTTTCGACACGGCCACCACCTTCCACATTTTATTCTACGCGTTGCCGGCCGTGAGCGTCAACCTGACCGGTCGTCCAGGCCGCCTGCCATGGTCTGACGGACGCCTGGCCTGGGCTGGCTTACGCGGCCGGCGATGAGTGATAGCACTTGACCCCGGCGCACGACCGCGCAGAGTGCCGGGTCGCCCGGACTCGCCCACTGATTGCCGGATCGTGGAGGTGGATTCGGGGTGCGATTTGAGGCGGGCTCGGCCGAGCGGGCGCGGCGGCGTCTGGCCGGGTGGAGCGCCGGGGCGGTGGTACAATGGCCGCTGCGCGGCGCCACGGCGCGCCGCCGGATCGACGCTTGCAGAAATGGAGAAGGATGGACCCGGGCATGGCGGCGGGGCTGACGGTCGGCAGCGCGGTAACGAGGGTGGGCCGCCTGAGCTACGGCACGATCGAGGCGCTCGAGCTGCCGTCGGGGGTGCGCGAGCGGATCCCGGTCATCATCGCGGCCGGCCGGCACGACGGGCCGACGGTGTGGCTCACCGCCAACATCCACGGGCCCGAGCTGACCGGCATCGGCGTGATCCACCGCGTCGTGACCGAAGAGCTCTGCGCGCGGCTGCGCGGCACCGTCGTCGCCATCCCGACGCTCAACCCGACCGGCCTCCAGCTCGGCACCCGCCAGCCCGCCTACCAGCGCGCCGACCCCAACCGCCTCTTCCCGCTGCCGCCGCGCGAGCCGGAGGCGGGGGAGGAGCCGGATGAGGGCGATCCGCCCTCGGCCTACGAGACGCTGGCGACGACCATCTTCGAGCAGATGCAGGGCAAGGTCGACTACCTGCTCGACCTGCATAACGCCTCGCTCGGCTCGATCCCGTTTGTGATCCGTGACCGGCTGCTCTACCGCGACGAGGCGGAGCTGCCGGCGATCGAGGCGCTCCAGGCGCGCCTGGGCGCCTTCGCCGACTCGATCGGCATCACCAATCTGAACGAGTTCAAGGGCAAGAAGTACGTCAGCGACAAGCTCCACCGCTCCGTAGCCGGCGTCGCCCTCAACTACCTGCGCGTGCCCGCCCTCACCCTCGAGCTCGGTGGCGGCTACATCCTCGACCCGGTCATGGTCGAGGTGGGCGTGGTCGGGGTCCGCAACGCCCTGCGCGCCGCCGGCCTGCTCGAGGGCGACTTCGAGCCGGTGACCGAGGTACCGGTGCTGCGCGCACCCTACCCATTGCGGCGCGAGCCTGGGCTGCGCGCGCCCGAGACGGGGTTGTTCGAGTTCCGCGTGCGGCCCGGCACCTACCTTGAAGCGGGCGAGGTGGCGGCAGACCTGCGCGACCTCTACGGTCGGCCCGTGGGCGAGGGGGTCGTGCGCGCCGAGCAACCGTGCTGGATCGTCGGCCAGCGCGAGGGCATCCTCGCCTTCCGCGGCACGCCGCTGGCGACGCTGGCGGTGCGCGACGACGATCCGCTCATCCGGCGGGAGTAGCCGGGCATGGTGATCGCCTCCGCCATCGTCTCCTACCACATCCCCAACGCGCAGTCGCTCAAGGCGAAGCGCGGCATCGTCAAGTCGCTGATCGCGCGCGTGCGCGCCCGGTTCGACGTGGCGATCGCCGAGGTCGACGACCAGGACCTCTGGCAGCGGGCGACGCTGGGGATAGCCTACGTCTCCTCGGACGCGCGCCACGCCGACGAGGTGCTCGGCAAGGTGGGCGACTTCCTGGCCGGCGCCAGCCCCGAGGCGGAGCTGCTCGACATCGAGACCGAACTGATCCATGTCTTCTAGCGCCCCGGCCGGCTCGCTGATCGTCCGGCTCGAGCAGTTCGAGGGGCCGCTCGACCTTCTGCTGGGCCTGATCGAGCGGCGCGAGCTCGAGATCACGGCGGTGTCGGTGGCGGCGGTTGCCGACCAGTACCTCGAAGCGCTGCGCCGGCTCGACCCGCTCCCCGCCGACGACCTGGCTGCCTTCCTCGTCATCGCCGGCAAGCTCCTCTACATCAAGTCGCGCGCGCTCCTGCCGCCCGATCCCGTGGCGACCGAGGACGAGGCGGGCGACCCGGCGGAGGAGCTCGCCGAGCGCCTGCGCGAGTACCACCGCTTCCGCCTGGCAGCCCGGGCGCTCGCCGAGCTGGAGGCGCAGGGCCAGCGCACCTACCCACGCACGGCGCCGCCACCCGCCCTGGCACCGCCCCAGCTCGCCCCGCTGCCGGCTCGTGCGCTGGTGCACGCGCTCGACCGGCTCCTCGCTACGTTCGAGCGGCGCCTGCCGGCCGATGCCGTCGAGGGCGTACCCTCGGCGGGGCCGACCGTGCCCGAGCGGATCGCGCTGATCGAGGCGCTGGTGCGGGCGCAGGGCCGGGTGCCGTTCTCGGCGGTGATCGCCACCGCCCGGACGCGCCGCGAGATCGTCGTCGGCTTCCTCGCGCTGCTGGAGCTCCTCAAGGCGGGTCGCGTCGCCGTCGCGCAGAGCACCCTCTTCGACGAGATCTGGATCGAGCCGCTCGCGCCCAGCCCGGAGCCGGCTGCCACCGGCGCGCCACCACTGGCAACCGAGCCGGGCGGCGGCTGACAGGTTGGCGATCGTTTCGGCCGACTCGGCCGCCTCAGTCTCACCGCTGGCGGCCGAGCCGGTCGGCGGCCCATCCGCGCTGGTCGCCGCTTCCGGTGACGCGATCGACGTCCGTCGTATACTGGCGGCATCGGACCCGCGGGGGAACCGCCATGGCGCCAGGTCGCGTTGTCGGCAATCTGCCCGCCGAGCCCGGCCGCTTCGTCGGGCGTGAGCGCGAGCGTGCCGAGCTCGCTCGCCGGTTGCAAGCAGCTCGCCTGCTGACGC
>JBHOQZ010000916.1:0-1794 GCA_042408635.1 Chloroflexota bacterium | reverse complement strand
GGGAGCACACCGGCGAAATCCTGGGCGAGCTCGGCTACACCGAGGCGGAGATCGCCACGCTCCGCCGCGACGGGGTGGTGTGATGGGGGATCCGCGCTACATCCTGGCCGAGGCGCGCGGCGCCGTCGGCCTGATCACGCTCAACCGGCCCGAGAAGCTCAACGCGATGAACGCGCAGCTCTCGGCCGAGCTCGTCCAGGCGCTCGACGCCTTCGAGGCCGACGAGGCGATCCGCGCCATCGTCCTCACCGGCGCGGGCGACCGCGCCTTCTCGGCCGGCGCCGACATGCGCGAGGGGGTGAGCCGCCTGCACGGCGCCCCCGTCCCGGCCCCCGGCCCCTCCCCGACGCAGCGGGTGCGCGCCTGCGCCAAGCCGGTGCTGGCCGCGATCCGCGGCTACTGCTACGGCGGCGGCGCCAACCTGGCGGTCTGCTGCGACATCCGCATCTGCGCTGAGGACGCCCGCTTTCGCTTCGTGGGCGTCACCTACGGCCTGCCGGTGAGCGGCGCCATGCTGCCGCGCATCGTCGGCGAGGCGAAAGCCAAGGAGATCCTGTTCACCGGCGACGTCGTGGAGGCCGCAGAGGCGCTGCGGATCGGCCTGGCGAACCAAGTCGTGCCGGCCGCCGAGCTCCTGCCCTACACGCTGGCGATAGCCGCGCGCATCGCCGAGAACTCGCCCGCGGCGGTACGCGCGCTCAAGGTGATCGTGGACACCGCGCTCCCGGTCGCGGCGGCGGTCGAGCGGGAAACGGCGCTGGTGAGCGAGCTGCGCGCCTCGGCCGAGCACGCCGCGCGCTTCCGGGCGGCGGCCGACCGCGTGGTTGGCAGGGGTAGCGGCAGCGGCAGCGGGAGCGGCTGATGGCGGATCGTCTCGCGGGCAAGGTGGCGATCGTGACTGGGGCGGGCTCGCGCGGCCCCGGCCTCGGCAACGGCAAGGCGACCTCGATCCTCTTCGCGCGCGAGGGCGCGCGCGTGCTCTGCGTCGACCAGGTGATCGAGCGAGCGGAGGAGACGGTCAGCCAGATCGCGGCCGAGGGCGGGGAGGCACTCGCCTTCGCGGCCGACGTGACGTGCGCCGCCGACTGCCGGGCCATGGTGGCGGCGGCGGTCGAGCGCTGGGGTGGCCTCGACATCCTGCACAACAACGTCGGGATCGAGGGGCGCTCGAGCATCTTCGACCTGACCGAGGCGGAGTGGGACCGCGTCCTGACGGTCGATCTGAAGAGCATGTTCCTGGCGTCGCAGGCCGCGATCCCGGCGCTGATCGCGCGCGGGGGCGGCGCGATCACCTGCGTCTCGTCGGTCTCGGGGCTGCGCGGCAACGCGCGCACCGCCTACGCGGCGGCCAAGGCGGGCGTGATCGGGCTGGTGCTGACGCTGGCCGAGCAGCTCGGGCCGCGCGGGATCCGGGTGAACGCGCTGGCGCCGGGGATGGTCTGGACGCCGATGGTGGCGAGCCGGGGCGAGGAGCTGCGGGAGCGGCGCCGGCAGAGCTCGCTGCTGGGTACCGAGGGCACGGCTTGGGACGTCGCCTGGGCGGCGGTCTACCTCGCCAGCGACGAGGCGCGCTGGGTGACCGGGCAGACGCTCGTCGTCGACGGCGGCCGCTCGATCACAACGCGTGCCTCGGGATGGCATTAGCCGCTGAACGGTGCCGCACCGGTGCTTCGGGTAGACGCGAGCGCCCCGCTCACAGAGAGGCAAGCCGGGCCTGCCGCGGCGGGAGGGCGGCTACCGGGTCGAGAAGGTGAGGGTCTGGACCATCGGTACATCCTGGACGCCGTAGGTCCA
>JBHOQZ010000904.1:0-2277 GCA_042408635.1 Chloroflexota bacterium | reverse complement strand
GGGAGCGACGCCGCGCCGGGCGTCGCGTGGCCGTCGCCCGCCGTGGCCCGTAGATCGACGGTGCCGAGGTCGGCCGGCGTGGCGAGCGCTGGCGCGTCGAGCGCGCTCCCCGCCTCGGCGTCGTGGTGCGATCCCTCGGGTTCGAGCGCGACCGTGCGCGCACCGGGCACGAGCAGGCCGAAGACGAGCGCGCCGCCACCCAGCGTGTGGACCAGCCCCGGGGGGAGCAGGATCGTCTCGCCCGGACGCAGGTCGCGCCGGTGCACCGCTTCTCGGATCGGCAGCGCCAGCAGGTCGTCGGCGCGGGCGAGGCCAGGCAGCAGCCCCAGCACAGCGCCGCTGCCGGCATGCGCCGCCAGGACGTGCCAGACCTCGGCGCCGGCCAGCGGCCGATCCGGCGGCGGAAGCTGCACGTGCACCGGGCCCCAGGACGGCGCATCGAGGAAGCGCACCACCAGAGGAAATGCGCCGTCATCGCGGTCGAAGGGCGCCGCGCTCCCGAGGAGCGCTGGACCGAAGCGGTGGGCGAGCTCCCCCAGGCGCTCGCCCGCCAGCGGTCCGCCCGCCACGACCGTGTCACCGCTCACCTGGACCAGCTCGCCAATCCGGCCGGGCGGCAGGTTGCGCTTGAGGTAGGCGGCGATCTGCCGCCCACCCCAGGGCCACGGCACCGGGATCGGCGTCAACGCGATCGCGGCGCGCGGCAGCTCGGCACTCATCGCCGCCCCACCTGCCGCGCAGCGGCCGCAGCGCCGGCTGTTGGTCTGCTCCCCAGGCGGTTGGGCATCCTCGCTACCACGCGACGGCGCCGCCGTCGACCGGCAGCGTGGCGCCCGTGATGTAGCTGGCGGCGTCGGAGCAGAGGAAGACGACGACGCCCTTCAGCTCACCGGGACGCCCATGCCGCCCCTGCGGCACGTCACGCACCAGCTCGGAGCCGTGGCGGTCGATGATCGGCTGGGCCATGCGCGTGGGGAAGAACCCCGGCGCGATCGCGTTGACCCGGATGCCGTGCGGCGCCCACTCGACCGCAAGCTGGCGGGTGAGCGCGACGATGGCGCCCTTCGACGCGGTGTAGCCGGCGGCGCGTAGGTGCTCGGGGCGCGTGCCCACGAGCCCGGTGACCGAGGCGACGTTGAGGATGCAGCCGCCGCGCCTCCGCAGCGGCTCGAAGGCGGCCTGGCTGACGAGGAACGTCCCGGTCACATTGGTCGTCAGCACCGCCTCCCAGCGATCGAGCGGCATGCTCTCGGCGGGTGCTCCCCACGAGATACCGGCGTTGTTGACGACGATGTCGAGCCGACCCCAGCGCTTGAGAACGGCGTCGATCATCGCTCGGGCGGCTTCAGCAGTGCCTACATCGCCGCCGAGCGCCAGGCAATCGAAGCCAGCAGCGAGCAACTCGTCGCGGGTGGCGTGCAACCCCTCGACGCGCCGCGCCGTGATCGCCACGGCGGCGCCCGCCTCCGCCAACCCGATCGCCAGCTCGCGCCCCAGCCCGCGCGAGCCGCCCGTGACCAGGGCGACGCGCCCGCTTAGGTCGAAGAGCTCGCGCACCGGCCGCCCGCCCGGCGTCTCGAAGGCGCGGTCCGTCTCGCTCATGCTCCGCCTCCCTTCGGCGTTTGCCCAGGTGGCATCCGGCACCCGCCTGGCTGGACGGCGGTGTCTGACCCGGCCACCGGCCCGCCTCCATCTCGGGGCACTGGCGTGGCATAGAAACGTTCGAGGTAGCGCGGGTTGTTTACCCGCAGCTTGCGCTCGACCGCGCCGCGGGCGAAGCGGAGGGCGGCCTCGCGGCGGGGATCGGCGTCGAACTCGCCTGCCCGGATGCGGGTGCAAAGCTCCCGATTGCCGCGCTCGACGGCCGCCTGCAGGTCGACCAGTCGGTCCGGCGGGTCGGCCGGCAGCCCCAGCAGCGGCGCGAGCTCCGCCCATTCCGCCAGGAGGTCGGCCTCGCCGGCCGCCAGCTCCCGGGCCGTGATCGCGAGGATGTTGGCGGCGACGAGCCCCCGGAACCGCAGGCGGTGATCCCCCACCGTCGGCAGGAGCTCGCGGGTGAGGTAGTCGCGCACCGCCTCGATCAGCTCGGCCGTGGTCGGTCGATCCTGCATCGGCCTACGCCGCCCGCTCGATCAGGTCGAGGAGCTCGAGCTCCACCTCGGCGCAGATGCGGCCGAGGCTCGCCAGTTCGTCGCTCGGCTCGGCGCCGCCCAGGTGCCGGCGGCACTGCGCCAGCGCCCCCACCGCCCAGGCGAGGTTCCCCAGCACCTCCCAGAA
>JBHOQZ010000902.1:0-1864 GCA_042408635.1 Chloroflexota bacterium | reverse complement strand
CTGCTGGCGGGTGCCGGCGCCGGCGCCGGACCCGGGCCGGCCGGGGCGGCGGGCTGCGGCGCCGCGCAGGCGTTGACCATGGCGACGACGCCCGAGCTCAGACCGAGCGTGGCGGCCAGGCGTAGGAATCCGCGCCGGCCGAGCCGGTTGCGCAGCGAAACGAGCTCGCGGAACTGCTGGCTATCCATGTCTCCTCCCCTCGACGTCTGCGCCGGCGCAGCGCGCCGCGTCCGGCGCGGCCGCTCGACCATGATACGCACGGCCGGTTGGCCGGGTTCCGCACTTGTATGCACTGCGTCCACCCTGGCGAGCCGCTATAATGAGGGCTCGCCGCACCCAGCGGGTAGCCGCGCGCCGGCCGGGATCCCCGCTCCCGCCGCAGCCGGCGCACCGTGTCGCGCACCGGGGGCTCCGATGACGACCTACCTCGTGCGTCGCCTGATCCAGTCGGTCGTGCTCATGCTGCTGGTCAGCGTGGCGACCTTCTGGCTCATCCACTCCGCGCCTGGCGGGCCGGCGATCCTCACCCAGCCCGACCTCACCAAGGAGCAGATCGAGCGGCTGCGCGCCCAGCTCGGCCTCGACGAGCCGATCCCCGTGCAGTATGTCAAGTGGCTCGGCAACCTGGCGCAGGGGCGGCTCGGCAAGTCGTTCAGCCAGGGCGTCAACGTCTCGACGCTCATCGTCGAGCGACTCCCGGCCACGCTCGCGCTCGCCGGGGTGGCGCTCGTCCTCTCGGTGGCGGTCGCCATCCCGCTCGGGATCGCCTCGGCACTGAGGCCCTATAGCCTGCTCGACCAGGTGGCGACGGCGGCGGCGTTCTTCGGCATGGCCGTGCCCACCTTCTGGCTCGGGATCGTGCTCATCATCCTGTTCGCGGTCCAGCTCGGCTGGCTCCCCTCGGGCGGCATGTACACCGTCGGCACCGGCTTCGACCTCGGCGACCGCCTGCGCTACCTCGTCCTGCCCGCGATCGTGCTCAGCACCGCCGGAATCGCCCAGGTGACGCGCTACACGCGCTCGACCATGCTCGGCGTGCTGCGCGAGGACTACATGCGCACGGCGCTGGCGAAGGGGCTGAGCCGCCGCGGCGCCGTCTGGCGCCACGGCCTCAAGAATGCCATGATCCCGATCGTGACCGTGGTCGGGCTGCTGCTGCCGCGGCTCGTCAGCGGCGCGGCGATCACCGAGAGCGTCTTCGCCTGGCCCGGCATGGGACGCCTCGCGGTCGAGGCGGCGTTTCAGCGCGACTACCCGGTCATCATGGGTGTCACGCTCCTCATCTCCGCCGTCGTGATCGCCTCGAACCTCGTCACCGACGTCCTCTATGTCGCGCTCGACCCCCGCGTCAAGCTGCGCTGAGCCGGCGTGGGTGGTAGGCGGACCGGGAGACCCGAGGTGATCGGCAGCGGAGGTTCGGCGACGGTGTGGGGCAGAGGAAGAGGCGATGGCTGAGCTGAGCGCCCGGGTCGCCGCGGCCGGGGCGCCGACCCTGCTGCCCCAGCGCAACCCCTGGGCCGAGTTCTGGCGGCTTTTCGCGCGCAACCGGCTGGCGGTGGCGGGGCTGGTCTTCCTGGTCGCGGTGTCGCTGGTGGCGGCGCTCGCGCCGGTGTTGCCGCTCTACGCGCCCGACTACATCGAGCTCGGGCAGCGCCTCAAGCCGCCCTCCGAGCGCCACCCGCTGGGTACCGACGAGACGGGGCGGGACGTGCTCAGCCGGCTCGTCTGGGGCGGCCGGGTCACCCTCACCATCGGCCTGGTGGCGATGCTGCTCTCGCTCGCGGTCGGCACGCTGGTGGGCGCGCTGGCCGGCTTCTTCGGTGGCTGGGTCGACGCCGTGCTCATGCGGCTCACCGACGGCATG
>JBHOQZ010000901.1:0-3088 GCA_042408635.1 Chloroflexota bacterium | reverse complement strand
GCCAGGAGGTCTTCGAGCGGCGGCGGCGCGAGATCGACTACCCGATCATCTCCGCCAACTTCGTGCGCAAGGACACCGGCCAGCCGTACTTCCTCGTCGACGGCAAGCCCTACGTGGTCAGGCACGTGGGCGGCGTCAGGGTCGGCATCCTCGCGCTGGCGGGCAGCGACTTCGCCCGGCTCGTGCCGCCGCGCGTCATGCCGCCCGACACCGAGTTCGTCGACGCCATCCCGGTCGCGCAGCGGCTCGTGCGCCAGCTCCGCGAAGCGGAGCAGGTCGACCTCGTCGTCGTCATCGGGCACGAGGCGCGCGAGGAGGACGAGGCGCTGGCCGCCGCCGTGCCTGGCATCGACGTCATCTTCGGCAGCCACTCGCACCTCAAGGTGCCGCTCACCCGCCTCGGTGGCGCGAACGGCCCCCTGTTCATCTCCGCCTACCAGTACCTCACCTACCTCGCGCGCCTCGACCTGACGGTGCAGGCCGGCCGGATCGTCGCCTACCGGGGGGAGCTGGTGCCGATCGGCGCGGCGACGCCGGCCAACCCCGAGATCGCGGCGCGCGTCGACACGCTCTGGCGGGGCATCCAGGCGAGGTTTCCCGAGCGGTTCGAGGTCGTCGGCCGGGCCGAGACGCTGCTCGACTACGAGGGGATCAACGAGGGCGAAACGGTGCTGGGCAACCTCGTCAGCGACGTGATGCGCGAGACGGCACGCGCCAACCTGTTCGTCTCGACCTCGAGCAGCTTCCGCGCCTCGATCCCGCCCGGCCCGATCACGATCAACGACGTGCGCGAGGCGCTGCCGTTCAACAACACGATCGTGACGGTCGAGCTGACGGGCGCGCAAGTGCGCCAGCTCGTGGACTACAGCCTGCGCCGGCGCGGCTCGGATTTCTTCTCGCAGCAGTCGGGGCTGCGCTACCGGATCGAGAACGGCCGCGCCGTCGACATCCAGGTGCTGACCGACCCGGCCAACCCCGCCAGCTTCGCGCCGCTCGACGAGGCGCGCACCTACCTGGCCGCCACGACGAACTACCAGGCGGGCGTCGCGGCCGGCTACAAGGAGATCTTCGCCGCCGGCCGCAACCAGGTCGACACCGGGCGCGACGTCAATGAGACGTTCATCGCCTGGATCCGCGCCCGCGGCACCGTCACCGGCCGCACCGACGGCCGGATCGTCGTCGGCGCGCCCGGCAGCGTCACCACGCCCGCTACGCCCGCTGTGCCGGCGGCCGGCGCGACCGGCGGTCCCGCTCTCGCGAACCCGGCGCAGCCGCGCCCACCGATCCAGATGCCGCGCACGGGCGGGCCGGTTGCGCCGCCGTATCTGGTGGGCGTCGGCCTCCTCCTCGTGCTCGCGGGCTGCGCCGCCCGACGCTGGGGCGCGTAGCCGGGGCGACGCCCGGCCGACCCATCGCGCGCTGGCCTGGGCCAGGCTCGACCGCACCGTTGGTCGCCCAGCGTGTGGGATCGACCTGCCCGCGTTCCCGCTGCCGGCGGATCAGGCCGCCCACGTGGTTGGCCAGCCAGAGCTTGTCCGACGCTGGCGCGTCATCGGTGAAGACGTAGGCGAGGCGCCGCCCCAGTGCAATCACGGCCGGCAGGCTGAGGCATGCCAGCCCCCGCGCCCGGCCTGGATACGCCCCAGCCACAAACGTCAAGGAGCCGCGTCGAAAAGGGGCAGGGCGAGCTGGTCGGTCGGAGGGGACTCCGGCTCGGGGGCCCCGTCCCAGATGCGACCGTCGAGGAGGCGGCCGCCCTCGCCCCCGCGGCCGCCCCAGCCCTTGAAGCGGAAGGGCACGCCCTGCGCGACGCAGCGGTCGCGCAGTTCGCGTACCCACTCTGGATCAAGGCGGCGACGGCACGGGCCGCTCTCGCCCCCGGCGATCACCCAGGCGATCCCGGTCAGGTCGATCGGGCCCAGCGGGCCGATCAGCGGCTCGCACGAGAGGAACCGGATCGCGGCACGCACCTCGCGCAGCCGGTCGACCCGGTGCAGCACGCGCGCATCCTCGACCGAGGTGCCGAGCCAGACATGGGGCGGTGCTGGGTGCTCGGCGGTCCAGCGCGCCATGCGCTCGGGGCGCTTGGTCAGCACGAGGAAGACATGCTGCGGACACGCCTGCATGACCTGCCAGATGCGGGCGAGGAAGTCGAGCGGCACCCGGGCGTGGAAGAGGTCGGACATCGAGTTGGCGAAGATGCGGCGCGGCTGCTTCCAGCCGAGCGGCTGCTCCAGCACGTCTGGGTGGAGCGTCACGTCGAAGCCGTGGCGGTACTTCGCCACGCCGAGCGCGCGCAGCCGCTCCGCCTGCGCCTTCGCGTAGCAGTGGTCGCAGCCCGCCGAGATCGGCGTGCAGCCCGTCACCGGGTTCCACGTCGTGTCGATCCAGGCCGCGCCGCGCCGATCACGCATGCTCTGTGCCTCGCCTACGGTCCCAGCGCCGCACCGCGCGGACGCCATCCTCGGCCTCAAGCTTTCGATCTTGCCCCGGCAGAGTGCCGCCGGGCCGCTGCCGCGGGTGCCACCAGGTAAAGGATAGATCATTTGTTCCACTACGACAACACGTGGCCGCGGCAACTGCGGGGCTCTGCCGGGCTGGACCGTGGCGGGGGCATCGGGGATACTGGGCGCACCCCTTCGCGTGGGCGCGCGCAGATGCCGACGGGGTGATCGGCTCGGGTGGCACGGGTGGCCTGCTGCCCCGGGCTCGTCCGGCGGCTGGGGAGCCGTCGCGTGATCCCGGGCGGGCAGCCCCGGGCGGGCAGCCCCGGGCGGGAAAGAGAACAGGCGCGGGCGGTGGTCGGACAGACGCGCGAGTGCCGGGAGGTTGATATGGCGGGAACCGGGAGCTTCGAGGCGGTCGCCGGGCCGTTCAGCTTCACCGAGGGGCCGGTGTGGGACGGCGAGGGTGTCCTCTTCACCGACATCCCCGCGAGCCGGATCATGCGCTTCGACCCGCGCACCGGCGACTGCGCGGTCTTCGCGGAGGGCACCAACGAGTCGAACGGCCTCACGCTCGATGCCGAGGGCCGTCTCTACGCCTGCGAGGGCGGCGCCGGGCGCGTGGTCCGCTACGAGCCGGACGG
>JBHOQZ010000900.1:0-2174 GCA_042408635.1 Chloroflexota bacterium | reverse complement strand
GGGAGCGCCGGGGGCGCTCGGCGGCAAGGCCCCCATGCCGGTTGTCCCGGCACCCGCCCGCGCCGCACCTGCACCCGTCAACGCGGAACGCGAAGCGCGCTTTGCCGCCGCGGCCTCGGGCCCGACCGTCGTCGGGCTCGAGGCCGGGCCGGCGGGAGCCGGGGCGGTCGAGGTGGTGCCGCTCAGCGGGGTGCGGCGGCTGATCGCCGAGCGCATGAGCCGGAGCGCGCGCACGGTGGCGCCCGTGACGCTCACGACCGAGGCCGACGCGACCGAGCTCGTGCGGCTGCGCGCGGCGATCGCGGCCGATCTGGCGGCAGCCGCAAGCGGGTACCCGGACGCGCCGGTGCCCGCCTACGACGTCCTGCTCGGCCGGCTCGTCGCGGTGGCGCTGCGCGACCACCCCGACCTCAACGCCTCGCTCGACGGCGATACGATCCGGCGGCACGCGGCGGTGAACCTCGGGTTCGCGGTCGACACCGAGCGGGGCCTGCTCGTGGTCGTGGTACACGACGCCGGACGCAAGTCGATCAGCGAGCTCGCCGCCGAGTGGGCGCGGCTGGTCGAGGCGGCCCGATCCGGCCGGGTCGAGCCGGGGGCGCTCCGGGGCGGCACCTTCACGCTCACCAACCTCGGCATGTACGAGGTCGACGCCTTCACGCCGATCGTGAATCTGCCCGAGTGCGCGATCCTCGGCATCGGGCGGATCGTCGCCCGGCCGGTCGTGGTCGACGAGGCGACCGAGCAGGTGGCGGTGCGGCGCATGCTCACGCTCAGCCTCACCGTCGACCACCGGCTCGTCGACGGCGCCCCGGCGGCGCGCTTCCTCCAGCAGGTCAAGCGCTACGTCGAGCGCCCGACGCTCTGGCTCGTGCGCTGAGCGACGGGGACGGCCACTCATGGACGTTGTCGAGATGATCACCGTTGCAGTCGGCCGGCCGAACAGCCAGCGGCGCGCGGGCAGGCCGGCCGCGACGGCGTGGACCCGGCCCATCGGGCGCGCCCGTGCGAACACGACGACCACGCGGTGCCGCCGGGCCGGTCGGTGATGGCGGGGTCGAGATGAGGAGGCGGCAAGCACGATGACAGTGGAGACCGGTTCGGGCGGCGGGGTCAGGGTCTCGCGCGAGGTGGCGCTCGGGCTGTACCGCACCATGGCGCTGATCCGCCAGACCGAGGAGCAGTTGGCGCGCGCCCATCAGCAGGGGCTGATCCACGGTGCCTGCCACACCTACGTGGGCGAAGAGGCGGTCGCGGCCGGCGTCTGCGCCCACCTGCGGCGCGACGACACGGTGCTCAGCACCCACCGCGGCCACGGCCACGCCCTTGCCAAGGGGGTGAGCGCGCGCGAGCTGATGGCCGAGCTGTTCGGGCGGGTCACCGGCTGCTCGCGTGGGCGCGGCGGCAGCATGCACCTCTTCGCGCCGGAGGTTGGGATGCTGGGCACGAGCGGCATCGTCGGTCCGTGCATCGTGATGGCGACCGGCGCGGGCTACGCCTTCCGCCTGGCGAAGAGCGACCGCGTCAGCGTCGCCTTCTTCGGGGACGGCGCGGTCAACAACGGCGCCTTCCACGAGGGGCTCAACCTGGCCTCGATCTGGAAGCTGCCGGTGCTCTTCGTCTGCGAGAACAACTTCTTCGCCACCGAGGTACCGTTCGAGACAGTGGCCGGCAACCCGATCGTGGGCGAGCGTGGCGCCTGCTACGGCATCCCGAGCGCCCGGCTCGACGGCAACGACGCGCTGGCGGTCTGCGGGGCGGCGGGCGAGGCGATCCGGCGCGCGCGGGCCGGCGAGGGGCCCACACTGCTGGAGTGCGTGACCTACCGGACGCGCCCCCACGCCGAGGGGATGCGCGACGCGGGCTACCGCACGCGCGAGGAGGTCGAGGCGTGGCGAGGGCGCGACCCCCTCAAGCGACTGCGCGAGCGCGCCCTGGCCGAGGGCCTCGCCGATGCGGCGGCGTTCGAGGCGATCGATGCCGAAATCCGGGCGATTGTCGCCGACGCCTACGAATTCGCTAGGGAGAGCCCTTGGCCCGACCCCGCCACGGCGGCGGACCACGTCTACGCCGAGTCCGCGGGCTTGCCCCGGCTGATGGAGGAGCGATGCGGGAACTGACGTTCGCCGAGGCGGGGCGCGAGGCGCTGGCGGAGGAGATGGCGCGCGACCCGA
>JBHOQZ010000898.1:0-1712 GCA_042408635.1 Chloroflexota bacterium | reverse complement strand
GGCTGACGGCCGAGCGGATGGCGCAGTCGGCGCGCACGGTGGCGCGCGTGACGCTCTTCCGAGAGGTCGACATGGGCGAGTGCGTGCGGCTGCGCGCCCAGCTCGCCGAGGAGTTCCAGGCCAGGGGCACGCGTCTGAGCTACGACCTCCTGATCGCCAAGGCGAGCGCGCTGGCGCTGCGCGAGCACCCGGCCGTCAACGCGCGCTGGGTCGACGGTCAGGGGATCGAGATCCTAGAGAGTGTCAACGTCGGCGTGGCGGTCGCCCTCGAGCCCGAGGGGCTGATCGTGCCGGTGCTGCGAGACGCCGACCGGCGGAACCTGCTGGACCTCGCGCGCGAGCTCGACGGGCTGGTCGAGCGGGCGCGCACGGGCCGGCTCGGCCCGAACGAGCTCACGGGCGGCAGCTTCACCATCACCAACCTCGGCGCCTACGGCGTCGACCGGTTCACACCGATCGTGAACCCACCCGAGACGGCGATCCTCGGCGTCGGCCGCCTGGCCGAGCGTCCGGCCGTGGTGGCGGGGCAGCTCGTGGTTGCCCAGCGGCTCGAGCTGGCGCTCAGCTTCGACCACCGTGTAGTCGACGGCGCCCCGGCGGCGCGATTCTTGCAGCGAATCACCGAGGCGCTGGAGCGGCCCTACCGCCTCCTGGCCGAGTGGAGCTGAAGGGGTCCACGCCCTCAGCCGCCTCCGTCGGCCAGAGGCAGCCAGTCCGGGGGCGGCGCGTTCGCACCCGACCCGCGGTCGAGCGGGCGGAGGGATGCTCCGGCCCGGTGGGCGGCTCCGACGAGCCGACAGCAGCTCCCGTTGGAGCCTGCACCGTTCGGCGCCGGGGCTGTGGTGCCGGAGGGGCGCGCCGCCTAATCCTCACCCGGCTGATGGAAGGGGTGCGGCCCCAACCTGACGACGGTGAGCGACGCGACCTAGACGGCGGCACTCCTCACTCGGACGATGGAAGGGGCGCCGCCGGCCCGTCGAGCGACACGGGCCGGGCGACGCAGCGGCGTGCCCGTGGAACCGATGGAACAACGCGCGAACGCTGAAGATCAGATCGCCACCTCGCTGCCGGAGCGGCTCAACCGGGCGCTCGGCCACGAGGCGCACCCCGGCGCGGTGGTCCGCACCGCGCTCGACGCGCTGGTGGCCGAGGTCGGCGCGGCCATCGCCGCCGTGCTGCTGTTCGACGAGGCAAGCGCCAGCCTCCGGCCCGTCCACACGGTCAACTACCCCGAGGCGGTGCTGGCGCGCATCCGCCGCGTACCGCTCGACGCGCCGACGATCTCGGGGCAGGCGCTGCGCACCGGCGAGGTCCAGACCTACACCGCGGGCGAGGCGATCACGGACGACCTCGCGCTCACGGCCGAGGTCGCGCGCGACCTGGGTATCGAGGCGCTGGCCGCGGTACCGCTGCTCGCCTCCGGGCGACGGCTGGGCGTGCTCACCTACGGGCTGCGCGAGCGGCACCGCTTCGACGCCGCCGAGGTCGAGCGGCTGCGGGTGGTGGGCGACGTCGTCGCCGGCGCGATCGAGCGCGTGCGCCTCGAGACCGCGGTCGCGCGCTGGTCGGAGGAGGCGGAGCTGCTGAGCGCGATCGCGGTGACGGCCTCGGGCGAGATGGATCTCGGCCGCATCCTCACCGCCACGCTCGACCGCTTGGGCCGGCTCATCCGCTTCACCGGCGGCGCGATCGCGCTGATCGAGGACGACCAG
>JBHOQZ010000890.1:0-2972 GCA_042408635.1 Chloroflexota bacterium | reverse complement strand
TCGTCGACCCCGCGGCGCAGCGCGAGGCTGCGAATGCCCCGGCGCCGAGTGGCGGAGCCGCGTCCGCTCAGGTCGGGCCAGACGCGGCCGGCAACGCTGCCATGACCGGATCGCGGCGCGCACCGGTGACCCCGGCTGGGCCGGGCGCGCCCGTCCCGCTCGACAGCCCGGCTCCTGCCGCGACCCCGCCCGCGCTCCTGACCGGGAGTGGGATCTACCTCCACCGCGTCTTCGCCATCGCGCCCGAGAAGATCACGACCTGGCGCGGGCTGGTCCACCACCCGCGCTACGCGGCGCCCGCGGCCGGAGCGGCGGAGCCACCCGGTGACGCGCCGGCCGCGTCGGGACCACATGGGCCGGCGGCCGACGCTCGCCCGACGCACGCGGGCGAGGGCGGCCAGCCCGGGACGGGAGTTGCCTGACGATGACGGTTCTCCACGATCCAACCACCGCCGCCGCCCTCGGTTCGCCCGAATTAGCGGTGCCGGGCGGGGCGCTCGACCGGCACGGCGCGCCCGGTCCCACGGCCACCACCGCCGACCCGCCCGGCGGGGCCGGGTCCGGCGCCGGGTTCGTCGGGCTCGCGCCGGAGGTGCGGGCGGCGCTCGAAGGCGCGCTGGCGGGCGAGGCGCTCTCGCGCGAGGCCGCCTATCGCTTGATCCACGCGCGCGGCTCGGAGCTGCCGGCGCTCATGCATGCGGCGAGCGTCCTGCGCGACCGGGGCAAGGGCCAGGTCGTCACCTACTCGCCCAAGGTCTTTATCCCGCTCACCAACCTCTGCCGGGACAAGTGCGGCTACTGCACCTTCGCCAAGGCGCCGACCAGCCGCGAGGCGCACACGATGTCGCCGGAGGAGGTGCTGGCGGTGGCCGAGGCCGGCCGGGCCCAGGGCTGCACCGAGGCGCTCTTCAGCCTGGGCGAGCGGCCGGAGGAGGTCCACGCGGTGGCCCGCACCCACCTCGCCCGCTTCGGCTACCGCACGACGGTGAGCTACCTGGCCGCCATGTGCCGGCTCGTGCACGAGGCAACAGGGCTGCTGCCGCACGCCAACTGCGGCGTGCTCACGCGCGACGAGCTGCTTGAGCTGCGCGAGGTCAACGCCTCGATGGGCCTGATGCTGGAGAACGTGAGCGAGCGGCTCCTCCAGCGGGGCCAGGCCCACTACGGCTGCCCCGGCAAGGCGCCGGCACTGCGCCTCGCCACGATCGAGACGGCGGGGGAGCTGGGCATCGCCTTCACGACCGGCATCCTGATCGGCATCGGGGAGACGGCCGAGGAGCGCGTCGACTCGCTGTTCGCGATCCGCGACCTCCAGGCCCGCGCCGGCAACGTCCTGGAGGTCATCATCCAGAACTTCCGCGTTAAGCCCGACATCCGCATGCGCCACCACGCCGAGCCGAGCGCGGTCGAGATGCTACGCACGATCGCCCTCGCCCGGCTCATCCTCGGCCCGGCGCAGAACCTCCAGGCGCCGCCCAACCTGGCACCCGACGTCTACGGCATGTACCTCTTCGCCGGGATCAACGACTGGGGCGGCATCTCGCCCGTGACGAAGGACCACATCAACCCCGAGCGACCCTGGCCGATGCTCGACGAGTTGCGCGCCACGACCGAGGAGGCCGGCTACACGCTGCGGCCGCGCCTGCCGCTCTACCCCGACTACCTGGCCGACCCGCGCTTCGTGCGCGACGGCCTGCGCGACACGCTGCTCGCCCACGCCCGCGCCATCGTCCACCACCCGCAACCGGCTACCCGGCCGGTCCCACCGACCGAGACGGCTCTGACGCGTACCGTCCGCCGCGAGCCCGTGCGGCTCGTGCCGCGCAAGCAGGCACCTCCGGGCGGGCGGGACGGGCGCGGGGACCGAGAGGAGGAGACCGCCCTGTGAACGGCGCCAACGCCCACCCGGAGGGTAACCGGGCCGAGCGCTTGCTTGGTGGCATCGACCGCGAGATCGCCCGGATCCTCGACCGCGCGCTCGACGGGCGCGAGCTGAGCCTCGAAGAGGGGGAGGCGCTGTTCGGCGTCCACGGGCGCGAGCTGACCGCGCTGATGCTGACCGCCGACGAACTGCGCCGCCGCGCCGTCGGGGACGTGGTGACCTACGTCGTCAACCGCAACGTCAACTTCACCAACGTCTGCATCAAGCGCTGCGGCTTCTGCGCCTTCAGCCGCGGCCACCGCGAGGAGCAGGGCTACTTCCTGCCGATCGAGGAGGTGGTGCGGCGGGCGCGCGAGGCGGCGGCGCTGGGCGCGACCGAGGTCTGCATCCAGGCAGGGCTGCCGCCCAAGATGGACGGCTCGCTCTACCTCGACATCTGCCGCGCCATCAAGGCGGAGCTACCGGATATCCACATCCACGGCTTCTCGCCCGAGGAGGTGCTCTACGGCGCGACCCGCTCGGGCTGCTCGATCGAGGAGTACCTGGCGCGCCTCAAGGCGGCGGGGGTGGGCTCCCTGCCGGGCACCTCGGCCGAGATCCTCGACGACGACCTGCGCCGCCTGATCTCGCCCGGCCGCATCACCGTGGCGCAGTGGCGCCGCGTCATCACCGGCGCCCACCGCACTGGCATCCCGACGACCTCGACGATCATGTTCGGCCACGTCGAGACGGCGCGGCACCGCGCCGCCCACCTCGCCCTCCTGCGCGAAATCCAGCAGGAGACGGGCGGCATCACCGAGTTCGTGCCGCTCGGCCTGGTCCACAGCGAGGCGCCGATGTACCGCAAGGGCACGGTGCCGGGCGTGCGCCCCGGCGCGACCGGCGACGAGGTGATCAAGATGCACGCAGTCGCCCGCCTGATGCTCTACCCGCACATCAAGAATGTGCAGGTGTCGTGGGTGAAGGAGGGACTGAAGCTGGCGCAGCTCTGCCTCAACGCCGGCGCCAACGACCTGGGTGGCACGCTCATCAATGAGAGCATCTCGACCGCCGCCGGCGCGAGCCACGGCCAGCTCGTGCCGCCGCGCGA
>JBHOQZ010000889.1:0-7379 GCA_042408635.1 Chloroflexota bacterium | reverse complement strand
TGAGCGTGGACATCACCGGCAAGCAGGAGTTGGCGCTGATCGTGACCGATGCCGGCGACGGCAACGGCAGCGACCACGCCGACTGGGCCGGCGCCCGCATCACCTGCTCCTCCGGCTCCGGCTCCAGCGGCGGCTCCGGCGGTGGTACCAGCGGCACCGTCCAGAAGACGCTGCTCGCCTCCTACGACTTCCGCGATCCTGAGCCGAACTGGGACAACGTCAGCTACCGGCCGCGCCACTTCACGGCCAACCGAACCATCAGCGATCCGACCCGCGGCACGGTGACGGTGACCAACCCGGGCGCCTATGCCGGCTGGGACATGCTCATCACGCCGAACGAGCACATCAACCGCATTTTCACCTACACCGACTGGATCACGGTCCGGCTGAACCGCGCGGCGACCGTCGCGGTTGTCTGGCGCAACGGGACGCCGCCGCCGGCCTGGTTGGCGAGCTGGCAGGCCGGCGGTGAGGTTGGCCTCAACGGCAGCCAGAATGGCACCCGCGTCTACCGCCGCACGTTCCAGGCCACCGATACGATCGTGCTTGGCGGCGTCTTCGACGCGGGCGCGGACACCACCTTCGGGCGCGACACCTACTGGGTGCTGTTCGGCGAGGCCAACGGCAGCGCGCCGCAGGCGCCGGCCGTCCCGTCGGGGCGCGAGGTGCCCCAGCCGAACCAGGCCTGCCCGGCCTGGGTGCACGACCAGTACGTCACGACGGGGCCTGACGGGAAGACCTACCCGACCTGGCACCCGCAGATCGATCCCGTCTACTGGTGCTACTTCGGGCACGAGCACGGGTCGGACCCGAGCATGGTGTCGGCGGGCCGCTACCGCCCGGCCTACGGTTACACGCCCACGTCCGAGAACGTGATCGAGAACCACGAGGGCTTCAAGACCTACGTGCTCGAGGCCTCCGGCCGCGGCTGGATCGTCAGCCACCACTTCGGCACCGCCAGCATCGGCCGCGCCTGCAACCGCTTCCACGCCGTCGACGTCGGCGTCGTCGACATCGCCAGCGACACCGTCCTGGCCGATCTGCACGTAATGGCTGACTTCGGCAAGGCGGTGGTCAACTCGACGCAGGAGGCGATCACGCCGCGCAACTGCCCGCAACAGGCCCAGCAAGCCGACGCCGACGGCAGCACCGGCGTGCGCATGATCCCGGTCCAGACGCGCGGCGGGGTCGGCTACGAGCCCTGGCAGATGGACGGCCGCCTGCCAGCCCTCGGCCTGGCCGGCATCTTCAGCTTCAACACCGTCGACGGCATCGTGATCTGCTACGACGTGGCCTGCGACCAGGCCGTGACGCGCGACAACTCCGGCAGCTACCGCCACTTCAAGTACACGCGCGGTCTGCAGATCACCGCCGCGGCCAACCGAAGCGGCACGTTCTACACCGACAGCCGGGGCAAGAACGTGGTCGCCGCGGGCACGGCCGGCTCGCTCAAGCAGTACATCGCCCCGGGCGCCACGCTCGGCCTGCCCGCGCTCTCCGACGACGATGTCTGCTATTCGCGGGACGCCTGGCGCGGGCGGTTCACCTGCGATCCCTCCCCCCAGGGCGGCCCGCTGGAGCGCGAGAACTCCCTGCGGTCTCCCAACTGATCCCCGCCTGAGCGCCAACCCTACCCCCTCGGCCGAGGGGGTAGGGTGAACCCGGACAGCCCGCGCCGGTGCGGCCTGACAGGTGGATCACACCGTCAAGCCGTGCCGACGCGGACTGTTCGCCTGCGCACCGTCCCGCCTGGCTGGCGGCGTGTAGGACTCACCGTCGGGGTTGGGTAATGTAGCCGATGCCCCTCACCCCGGCCTAGCCTAAGATCGGGGTGCGTCGGTGCGGGTCGGGCGCCGACCCGGCGGCTGAACCGCCGCGAAGCGGGGACCGCGCCGCGCAACCACGGTCGACGATCCAGATCGACGGAGGCGAGGAGAGCCGAATGGGTATGTGCCCATGACGCGGGTTGGGTCCAGGCGCGGTGACGCCTGGCTCGGCACCAACCAAGCCGCCGCGACGCAGCCGGCGGACACGTCCCCGGCAACCACCCGACCGCTCACCGTCGAGCTGGTGGATCACGCCGGCGGCACGCGCAGCACCGGGATCGGCCGCTACACGGCCGATCTGGTGGCGCATCTCGGGCCGCACATCAGCGTCCGCCCCGCCCAGTTCATCGTGCCGCCCGGTCCGCTGGCCCCGCTCCGCCATTTCCAGCTCGGCCTGTCCGGCCACCAGCCGGGCGCCATCGTCCATTTCACCCAGATCGTGGGCTGCTCGCAGATGCTCTGGCGGCCGGTCCACCCGGCGGTCGGCACGGTCCACGACCTGGGCATGCTCGTGTGGCCCCCGGAGGCCGCGATCTTTCGGCCCATCGATCGCCTCATCCTGCGGCTCTCCTATGCCGCCCTCAAGCGGCTGGACGCGATCATCGCCATCTCCGAGTCGACGCGCCGCTCCGTGATCGAGCGGCTGGGCATGGCGCCCGGGCGCGTCTTCCGCGTCTACCCCGGCATCGACTGCAACCACTTCAGGGCCGTGCCCGCGGCACGGCAGCAACTGCGCGCGCGCTATCCCCTCCCGGGGGACGATGCCGATCGCTACCTGCTCTACGTGGGCTCCGAGCTGCCACGCAAGAACTTGGCGACGCTGCTCCGGGCCCTACGCCTCTTGCCGCCCTCGGTGCGCCTGATCAAGGTCGGTTCGGCCGGCGGCGCGCGCTTTCGCCAGGCGACGCAGCGCCTGATTGCAGAGCTGGGCCTTGGCGACCGGGTTGCCATCGTCGACGGGGTCCCCGAGGCCGACCTGCCGCTGTTCTACAGCAGCGCCGACTGCTACGTTTGCGCGTCGCGCCTCGAAGGGTTCTGCCTGCCCGTGCTCGAGGCCATGGCCTGCGGCGTGCCCCTGGTGTGCGCCAACGCCACGGCGCTGCCCGAGGTGGCGGGCGACGCGGCCCGCTACGCCGTCCCGGACGACGCGCCTGGCTTTGCCGCGGCGATCGAGACGATCCTGGCGCAGCCCGGACTGGCGGCTGCTCTGGCGGCGCGGGGCCGGGAGCGCGCCCGCACCTTCACCTGGGATCGGGCGGCGCGCGAGGCCGAGCGGGTCTACGCGCACGTGGCCGCCGAGCACGCCGGCGGTAGACGAGTCCAGCCGGCGCGGCCGGCCGCCGGCCGAGGCGGCGCAGCCGGCGCCGAGCAATCCTAGGGGGGCCGGAGGATGCCCACCCGACCGACAGCCGCGCCGCCGTCGCCGCTCCGGGTCATGCTGGTCCACCGCTGGGGCGCCGTGATGGCCGGCGGCGAGGTCTGGATCAAGCATCTTGTCGATTCCCTCGCGCCGGCCGGGGCGTGCTTCCACGCGGCGCTGCATTACCGAGGGCCGCTCTGGCAGGCGCTCGCCGAGCAGGGGGTACGGACCCACCGGCTCAACCTCCACTTCGTGGCCGCCGGCTCGCGCCGCGAGCTCCTAGTCACAGGCCTGGGCGTGCTGGCGAGCGGGGCGCGGCTGGCGCGGCTCGTGTGGCGGACGGGCACGCGGCTCCTCCATGCCTTCAGCCCCGAGGCGGCCGAGCCGGCCTTTGTGGCTGCCCGCCTGACGCGCAGGCCGCTCGTCGTCTCCATGATGAATTGCGGTCCGTACCCGGCTCTGGATCGCTTCGTGCTGCGTCGCGTCGACCGCGTCATCGCGATTAGCCAGGCGGTCTTCGCCGACCTCGTCGTGGCGGGGATCGGGCCTGACCGCATCGACCTCATCCCCCTGGGCATCAACTTTGCGCAACTGGCCGAGGCAGAGCCGGGTGCCCTGCGGCGGCAGATCGGCCTGCCCCGCCAGACACCGCTGATCGGCGTGGTCGCGACGCTGGAGCGCCACAAGGCGCAAGATGTGATGATCGCCGCCATGCCGCGCATCCTGGCCGCCGTGCCCGAGGTGCACCTCGCCCTGATCGGTCGCGATCATCTCAGTGGGCCGGCCCGACCGGGGCCATACGAAGCGGAGTTGCGTCAACTGGTTGCCTGCAACCAGGTGGCACACCGCGTCCACTTCCTCGGCTACCAGCCCAGGGCGCAGCGGCTGGTCGGTGATCTCGACGTGGCGGTGCTCTGCTCGCGACGCGAGGCGCTCGGCCTGACGGCGATCGAGGCGCTGGCCCACGGAGTGCCGCTGGTGGCGACCGCCACTCAGGGGCTGCGCGAGGTGGTGAGCGACAGCACAACCGGGCTCCTCGTGCCGCCCGACGACCCGGAGGCGCTGTCCCGTGCCGTCATCGAGCTCTTGACCGATCGCGCCCGCGCACGTCAACTGGCCGAGCGCGGCCGGCTCGAGGTGCGCGAACGCTACGATGCCGCCCGGCTGGCGCGCCGGAACCTCGAGCTCTATCAGTCGCTCCTCACCCGGCCGGGCGCGCCGAGCCGCTGATCGGGTCGAGCCCGGCTGCCGACGAGCCGCCTGAGCTCGCCTATCGCCCGCCTGACCCCTGGAGAGGCCCCCACGTGCTGTAGGGGGCACCCGCCGCTCGCCGCGCCGTACGCGCGGCAGTGGGTCAACCGGCGGCAGCTAGCGGGCCAGGCGGGTGCTCACTGCGGTCGGCGTCGGGGTCGGGGTGATGATGCGGGCGGGCACTGTCGACTGCCGGGCGGCCGACGCGTTCACGGCGCTCACGCCCGCCCGCGCGGTCCCGCCGCAGGTGATCTGGGCATCGGCCCAGTCGGCGTGATCCGAGCCGTTGCCGTCGCCGGCGTCGGTCACGATCAGCGCGAGGTCCTGCACGCCCGTCAGGGCGACGGAGACAGGTACCGTGGCGCTGCTGCCGCGCAGGGTGGGGCTGGCGTAGAGCTGAACGCCATCACCCCAGACCTGGAAGATGACGCTGCCGTTGTTGCCCACCTCGTCATCCACGCCGACCGACGCCGTGAACGACGTGCACACGCCGCCCACGTAATAGTGGATCTCGGAGTAGGCGTGGGCGCCCAACCCCTTGGCGTACGGGGTGCCGTTGAGCGTGATGGCGCGGCCGTCGCCGGCGGCCAGCTCGCCGTTGCTGCGGTCCTTCTCGACCGGACCCCAGCCGTTGGTCACCGACGTCCAGGTCAGGTCGCTCAGGTAGCTCGTGCCGTTCGGCGGGGGTGTGCGGGTGGCGGTCGCGGTCGGGGTCGGCGCACCCGTGCCGCAGGTGATGGTCGCCCCCGCCCAGTCGGCGTGGTCCGAGCCGTTGCCGTCGCCGGCATCGGTCACGATCAATACGAGCTCGTTCTTGCCGACAAGGCTGGCAGTCAGGCGCCGCGTCGGCGTGGCGCCGCTCATCGTCCCGCTCTGGGTGAGGAGCGCCCCATCGGCCCAGACCTGGAAGTTGACGGAGCCGTTGGCACCCACCTCGTCGTCCACGCCCACGTCGCTCGCAAACGTGGAGCAGGCCGCGCCGAGGAAGTAGTGGATCTCGGAATAGGCGTGGACGCCCAACCCCTTGGCGTACTGGACGCCGTTAAGCGTGATGGCGCGGCCGTCGCCGGCGGCCAGCTCGCCGTTGCTCTTGTCCCGCTCGACCGGGCCCCAGCCGTTGGTCACCGACGTCCAGGTCAGGTCGCTCAGGTAACTCGTGCCGCTCGGCGGGGGCGTTGGGCCGCCCGTGCCGCAGGTGACCTTGGCGTCGGCCCAGTCGGCGTGGTCCGAGCCATTGCCGTCGCCGGCGTCGGTCACGATCAGCGCCAGCTCCTGCACATTGGTGAGCGCCACCGAGACGTGCTGGGTCGCGCTACTGCCCGTGAGGGTGCCGCTGGTGTAGAGTGTGGCGCCGTCGCCCAGCACCTGGAAGACGACGCTGCCGTTGCTGCCCACCTCGTCGTCCACCCCCACGTCCGCGGTGAACGTCGAGCAGGCGCCTCCGAGGAACAGACGCACGTCCGAATTCGCGTGGACGCCCAACCCCTTGGCGTAGGTCACTGTGTTGAGCGTGATCGTGCGCCCGTCGCCCGCCGCCTGCTCCCCGTTGCTACGGTCCTTCTCCACCGGGCCCCACCCGTTGGCGTTGACCGTGTAGCCGAGATCGCTCACGTAGCTCGTCCCCGCCGGCGGAATCGGGCGCGTGCCGGTCGGCGTCGGGCTGGGTGTGCGGGTGCTGGTCGAGGTAGCCGGCACCGTCGTGACCGTCGGCGTGCGGGTGCTGGTCGAGGTGGCGATGCTGGTGGCCGTCGCGGTGCTGGTGGCGGTCGACGTCCGGGTCGCCGTCCCGGTCACCGTCGCGGTCGCCGTGCCAGTCGCCGTGCCGGTCGCCGTGGCGGTCGCGCTGCTCGTCGGCGTGAGGCCGGCGGTGGCCGACGCGGTGGGGGTGCGGGTCCCGGTCACCGTCGCGGTCGGGGTGGCGCCGGCGGTGCCGCAGGTGATCGTGGCATTGGCCCAGTCGGCGTGGTCGCTGGCATTGCCATTGCCCCCGTCGGTCACGATCAGCACCAGCTCCTGGTAGCCCCCGATCGCCACCGCCAGCGCCTGCCCACCCTGCGCTCCCGTCAGGACCCCCGTCTGGACGAGCAGCGTGCCGTCGCCCAGCACCTGGAAGACGACGCTGCCGTTGCTGCCCACCTCGTCGTCCACCCCCACCACCGCGTTGAACGTGCTGCACCCGCCCCCCAGGTAGTAGTGCAGCTCCGAGTAGGCGTGCACCCCTAGCCCCTTGGCATACGTGAGCCCTCCGATGGTCAGCGTGGTGCCGTCCCCAGCGCCCGATTCGCCGTTGCTGCGGTCCTTCTCGACCGGGCCCCAGCCGTTGACCGCCGAGGTCCAGGCCAGGTCGCTCAGGTAGCTTGTGCCGGCAGGTGGCGGCGGCGGGGCGGGCAGGTTGCGCAGCACGCTCACCGTCGTGCCGTTCGGCCCCGACGGGTAGCGTCCGAAGTTCGCCGTCACGACCTCCGGCTGCCCGTCCCCGCTCAGGTCGCCCGCCGCCACCGAGAACGGGCCGATGTCGCCCACCGCGTAGCTGAGCGCCGGCTGCAGCGTGCCGTCCCCCCGGCCCAGCAGCACACTCACGGTGTCGCTCATGCTGTTGGCCACCGCCACGTCCAGCCGCCCGTCCCCGTTCAGGTCGGCCAGCGCCACCGACTTGGGCGCGCTCCCCACCGGGTAGCTCACCGCCGGCTGGAAGGTGCCGTTGCCGGTGCCCAGCAGCACGCTCGCATCGTTGCTGCCGTCGTTGGCCGTCACCACGTCGAGCTTGCCGTCCCCGTTCAGGTCGCCCAGCCGCAGCCAGTGCGGCTGCGTGCCCACCGCGTAGCCCACCGCCGCCTGGAAGCTGCCGTTGCCGGTGCCCAGCAGCACCACTACCTGGTTCGTCAGGTAGCTCGGCAGCACCGCGTCCAGCCGGCCATCGCCGTTCAGGTCGGCCAGCTCCA
>JBHOQZ010000883.1:0-6212 GCA_042408635.1 Chloroflexota bacterium | reverse complement strand
AGGAGGACAGGGGTGGAAGGGGCAACCGCCGACGCCGGCGGCATCTGGCTGGCGGCCACGGGCGATCTCATGCTCGATCGACCGCCGCGCGACCCGGAGGCGATCCGCAAGCTGTTCGGCCGGGCCGATCTCGTGCTGACGAACCTCGAGGTGCCGCTCACCGACCGGGGCTACCCGGCCGACAAGCTCGTCACGCTGCGCGCGTCGCCGCTCCTCGCGCACGAGCTGCCGCGCCTGGGCATCCACGTCGCCTCCCTCGCCAACAACCACGCCCTCGACTACGGCGTCGAGGGCATGTTGCAGACGATCGATGCGCTGGTGAACGCGGGTGTGCGCCCCTGCGGCACGGGCCCGAACTGGGAGGCGGCGGCCGAGCCGCTGCTGATCGAGCTCGGGGGGCTCTGGCTGGCGATCCTCTCGCTCGCCTGCACGGTGCCCGCCGGCTGGGCAGCCGGCCCGGAGCGCCCGGGGTTGGCCGCGATCCGCGTCACCACCGAGCTCCTGATCGAGCCGACCGTCCATGACGAGCAGCCCGGTACCTCCCCCTACGTGCGCACCCGCGCGGTCGAGGAGGACGTCGAGCTGGCGCTGGCGGCGGTCCGCCGGGCGAGGGAGCAGGCCGATTTCGTCGTCGTGGCGCTCCACTGGGGCGTGCCGCCGGGCTGGGCGGCCGCGTTCCAGGGCCCGTTGGCCGACTATCAGCGGCCGCTCGGGCACCGGCTGGTCGAGGCCGGGGCGGGCCTGATCGTCGGCAACCACGCCCACACCGCGCTCGGCGTCGAGGTCTACCGGGGCGCCCTCATCGCCTACAGCCTCGGCAACTTCCTGTTCCACACCTTCCGCGGCGGCGCGCTCATGCCGATCCGCCGCCCGGCGCCGCCCTACGACCTGAGCGCGTTCCGCGGCCACGACTCGTTCGAGAGCTTCGTGCTGCGCGCGCGGATCGACTGCAACGGCCTGCGCGCGGTCGAGCTGCACCCGATCGCCCTCGACGACGAGGCGGAGCCGACCGAGACGACCGCGCGGGCGGCCGAGGGCATCCTGAAGCGCATCCAGCAGACATCGCCCGACCCGGCCGTGGTCGAGATCGACGGCACGGTCGGCCATGTGCGGCTTGGCGTGCCGGCGCCCGCCCCATCGACCAACGGGGCGACCCGCCCGGGCGGCTGAGTGCGCTCCGGCACCGCCAGGGCGGCCCCGACCGGCACGGTGCAGACAGCGCAAGGACTGGCAGGTACGGCGGGCCGGCGCGGTGACGCAGCGCGCCGGCCCGAGCTGGGAGGAGGTTGTGACGATGACGGTCACCGAATGGCGCGACACGGCGCTCGAGCCCGAGGTGCTCGACGCGATCAGCCTCGACGAGCCGTGGGCGCTCGTCGAGAAGTTCTCGACGCTGGTGCGCATGTCGGGCAGCCGCGAGGAGCGCAAGGCGGTCGACTACATCACCGAGCGGCTGCGGCGCTGGAACGTGCCCTACACGCTCCACGAGCCCGAGTGCTTCATCTCGCTGCCGGTGCGCTCGGAGCTCGAAGTGGTGGGGCGTGACGGTCGCGCCATCGCGGCCAAGAGCCCCTCGTTCTCGGTCTCGACCGGGGGTGAGCGGCGCACCGGGACGATCGAGTACCTGCCGAGCGGCCACGCGGCGTCGGTCGGCGATCTCTTCGGCTCGAACCTGGCCGAGAACCGGCGCGACCTGACCGGCAAGGTCGTGCTCACCGAGGGCTACCCCATGCCGGCCAAGCTCAACGACCTGAGCGACATGGGCGCGGTCGCGGCGATCTTCATCTCGCCGGGCGAGCGCATCCACGAGGGCATCTGCACGACGATCTGGGGCGCGCCCGACCTCGACTCGTTCGGGCGGCAGCCGCGCCTGCCGGTGCTGGCGATCAGCCAGTCCGACGGCGCCTGGCTGGTCGAGCGCGCGCAGGCCGGGCCGGTCGAGGTGAGCTTCAGCACGCTGCTCGACGAGGGCTGGCGGCGCATCCCCGTGCTGGTGGCCGAGCTCGAGGGCCGGTCGCGGCCGGAGGAGTTCGTGCTCGTGCACGGCCACATCGACTCCTGGCACGTCGGCGTGGGCGACAACGCCACCGGTGACGCCACACTGCTCGAGCTGGCGCGCGTCTTCGGCCAGTTTCGCGACCGCCTCGACCGCACGCTGCGTATCGCCTGGTGGTCGGGCCACTCGCACGGCCGCTACGCCGGTTCGACCTGGTATGCCGACGAGTTCGGGCTCGACATCGACGAGCACTGCGTCGCCCACATCAACTGTGACTCCCCCGGCTGCCGCTGGGCGACCGAGTACCGCGACGTGATGTGGATGGAGGAGGCCCGGCCGGTCGCCCAGGCGGCCATCCGCGACGTGACCGGCCAGCCGTCGGAGGGCGCGCGCGTGTTGCGCGCGGGCGACGTCTCCTTCAACAACATCGGCGTCACCACCTTCTTCATGCTCACCTCGACCATGCCCGAGGCGCTGCGCCAGGAGAAGGGCTACTACCACGTCGGCGGCTGCGGCGGCAACATCGCCTGGCACACCGAGGACGACACGCTCGAGATCGCCGACCGCGACAACCTGCTGCGCGACATCAAGGTCTACGCCGCGGCCACGCTGCGCGTGCTCAACGCGCCGGTATTGCCCTTCGACTTCCGCGGCGTCGCCGACGAGTTCGCGGCGAGCCTGCGCGACTACCAGAGCGCGGCCGGCGCTGCCTTCGACCTCGGCCCAGCGATCGAGGAGACCGGCCGCCTCAAGGCCGCGCTCGAGCGCTTCCAGCGGCACGCCGAGAGCCTCGCCGGGCGCTCCCCGGACGACCCGGCCGTGCGGCGCGCGAACGAGACGATGCTGCGCCTGGCGCGCGTGCTCGTCTCGGTCAACCACAGTCGCCTGGGCAAGTTCCGGCAGGATCCGGCGGTGAGCGTGCCGCCGCTGCCCGACCTCGCGCCGGCCCGCAACCTGGCGCGCACGCAGGACCCGCACCTGCGCCGCGTGACCGAAACGCACCTGCGGCGCGGACGCAACCGGGTCATCGCGGCGATCCGCGAGGCGGCGCGCCTGGCCGACGCGGCAACTGCGGGCGGATCGTAGGCCGTGGCGATGAAGGCGGTCGTCATCCGCGAGCACGGGGGGATCGACAAGCTCAACCTCGAAGAGGTGCCGGTGCCGGAGGTCGGGCCGGAGGAGGCTCTGATCCGCGTCCACGCCTGCGCGCTCAACCACCTCGACCTCTGGGCGCGCTCCGGGCCGCCCGGGCGCGTCTACCCCTGGGGCGGGCGGCACCTGCCCGCCATCTCGGGCGTGGACGTGGCCGGCGTGGTCGAGCGGTTGGGCGAGCAGGCCCAGGGGCCACCGCCGGGTACTCGCGTCGTCCTCTACCCCGCCCTTGCCTGCGGGCGCTGCGCCTACTGCCGGGCGGGCGAGGAGACGATGTGCCTCGACTACCGGATCTTCGGGGAGCACACGCCGGGCGGCCTGGCTGAGTACACCACGATCCCGGCGCGCAACGCCTACCCGATCCCCGACGACTTCGACGTCGAGCGCGCGGCGGCGCTGCCGGCGGCCTACACAACCGCCTGGCGGATGCTGGTCACCGTCGCCAACCTGCGCCCGAGCCAGGACGTGCTGATCGTCGGCGTGGGCGGGGGCGTCGCCTCGGCGGCGCTCCAGATCGCGTCGATGGCGGGCGCGCGCGTCTTCGTCTGCAGCGGGGAGGACTGGAAAATCGAGCGGGCGCGCGTGCTGGGCGCCGAGGCCGGCTTCAACTACCGAGAAGGACCGTTCTCCGAGTGGGTGCTCGCGCAGACCGACGGGCGCGGCGTCGACGTGGTGGTCGATCCGGTCGGCGCCGCGACCTGGCCGGAGAGCATCCGCAGCCTGGCGCGCGGCGGCAAGCTGGTCATCTGCGGCGCCACCTCGGGCGCCTCGCCCGAGATCGACATCCGCGAGATCTACCAGCGCCACCGCCAGGTGCTCGGCGCCCCCATGGGCAACCGGCGCGACTTCGAGGCGATGCTCAAGGCCGCCTTCGGCCGTCGCATCGACCCGATCATCGACCGCGTGCTGCCCCTCGAGGCGATCCGGGAGGCCCACCGCGCCATGGAGGCGCGCGAGACGTTCGGCAAGGTCGTCATCCGCGTGAGCGGGTAGCGTACAATGCGACTGCGGCCGGGCGGCGGGTCGCCGGGTGCGGCGCGCACGACGAGGTGTGGAAGGAGCGGGTAGAGGATGCGATACGCGAGCTACGAGCTGAACGGTTCGCCGACCTACGGCGTGGTGGTCAGCGAGCGGGTGGTCAACCTGCCCCTGGTGTTGCAGGGCGCGGGCGAGATCGATATCCCGCCCACCCTGCTCGGCTTTATCCAGGCCGGCCCGGCGCTGTGGGAGAAGGCGGGGCGGCTGGTGGCGAGCGCGACCGAGACGCAGACGGCGCCGCTGAGCGAGGTGAAGCTGCTGGCGCCGATCCCACGGCCCGCCAAGAACGTCTTCTGCCTCGGCCTCAACTACGCCGACCACGTGGCCGAGGGCGCCCGCATGACCGGGCAGGAGCGACCGCTGCCGGAGTATCCGGTCTTCTTCACCAAGCCGCCGACCGCCGTCATCGGGCCCGAGGCGCCGATCCCGGTCGATCCGCGCGTCTCCGACAAGATCGACTGGGAGGTCGAGCTGGCGGTCGTGATCGGCCGGGGCGGCAAGAACATCCCGGCCGACCGCTGGGAGGAGCACATCTTCGGCTACACGATCCTCAACGACGTCTCGGCGCGCGACCTCCAGCGGCGCCACGGCGGCCAGTTCTTCAAGGGCAAGGCGCTCGACGGGAGCTGTCCGATCGGCCCCTGGATCGTCACCCGCGACGAGCTGGGCGACCCGCAAAACCTCGCGCTCGAGACGCGCGTCAACGGCGTGCGCAAGCAGCACTCGAACACGAAGCTGATGATCTTCAACCTCGGCCAGATCATCGCCTCGCTCTCGGAGGGCCTCACGCTCGAGCCGGGCGACATCATCGCCACCGGCACGCCCGACGGCGTCGGCGCCGCGCGCACGCCACCCGAGTTCCTCAAGCCGGGCGACGTCGTCGAGCTCGAGATCGAGGGGATCGGCGTCCTGCGCAACCCGGTCGCGCGCGCCGGGTCGTAGGTCCCGCGGCAGCGCACATCGGCCATCGGCGTCCGCACCGGGGGACGCCGATGGCCGATCCCTGCCGCCGCCACCGGCCGGGCCTTGGTCGCCGCGGTCCCGCGTTGGCGTCGTCTCGCGTCCCGCGCTGCGGTCGGCGAGCGAGGGGGCAGGCGGCATTCGCCAGGCGCGCTCAGGCGAGCGCGATCGCCTCGATCTCGACCAGGAGCTCGGGCCTGGCCAGCTTCGCCTCGACGGTCGAGCGCGCCGGCAGCGGTTCGTTGAAGAAGCTACGGTAGACCTCGTTCATCGCGGCGAAGTCGCCGATGTTGGCGAGGAAGACGGTCGTCTTGACGACGCGGTCGAGCGACGAGCCGCCCGTCTCGAGGACGCGCCGCACGTTCTCGAGGCAGGCGCGCGTCTGCGCCGCCACACCCTCGACCACCCGGCCGGTCGAGGCGTCGACGCCGACCTGGCCCGACACGAAGATGAACCCGGCCGCGCGGATGCCGGGCGTGTAGGGCGGGCCGCCGGTCCGCGCCGGCTGTGGGACGATCGGTTCCTTCTCGGCCATTGCCTGCTCCCTCCGTGCGCCGCGCCGAAGCGGCGCCGCACTCCCTCCGGTTTCGCCGTTCCCCTGCGCCGTGCCGCCGCGAGCCGAGGCTCGGCTGGCCGCGGCGCCCGGTTCGGCCGGGGGCATCCTAACACCGCGCGACCGCGCCGTGTGCTGGCGAATCGTGCTGTCGGCGGCGGGGCGGGCGCGGCTGCCGCGAGACGGCCCGGCGCGCATTGACAGGGCAGGCGAGCGGGTCCTACGATAGATTGGACAACGGAGGGCGAACGTGAGAACGAAACGTGCCCAAATCGACCTCCAACCCGTCGATTTCGGGGCGTTGGTGCCGCTGCTCGAACTCACCATCGGGCAGGTGGCCAAGCTCTCCGGCCTCTCCGTCCGTCAGGTTTCCTACTGGACGAACAAGGGCATCCTCCCCGCGACGAATCCGAAAAAACGCATCTACCGGGCGGCCGCACTCGAGAAGGCGATCTTGCTCAAGCAATGTCTCGATCAGGGCGCCAGCCTTCAGGAGGCGATCGACCTGACCGA
>JBHOQZ010000875.1:0-2297 GCA_042408635.1 Chloroflexota bacterium | reverse complement strand
CGACGTCGAGCACCAGGACGACCATCGCCGCGACGACCAGCGCCAGCGCGGGCGCGATCATCTGCCACTCGGTCGAGCTGATCGCCGTGGGCGTCATCGTTCGTTCTCCGTGGCGGGCAGGTCGTGCCGGAGCGGCTGCGCGCCATCGACCGGCGCGGTTGCCTCTCGGGCTGTCGCCACTCGGGCTGTCGCCACTCGGGCTGTCGCCCGAGAGACATCGGGTGGATCAGAAGCAGCGGGTGGATCAGTGGCGGGCACGGGCCAGGCGGGGAGCGGGCTCGGCCACGGGAGCGCCGCGGTGCCGGTCGGCTCCGCCACCGCCGCCAGGCGCGTGTTGCGCAGCAGCGCGCTCACCGTGGCGTCGGAGGTCGCCAGGAACGGCGCCGGGTAGAGGCCGATGACGAACATCAGCCCGACCAGCGGTACGAGTACCGCCACCTCGCGCCCGGTCAGGTCGCGTCCACGCAGCGGGGCGCGTGGGAACCCACCCACGGGTGCGGCACGGGCGTGGGCCGCCACTCGGGCTGTCGCCCGAGAAGCAGCGGGTGGATCAGTGGCGGGTGGATCAGACGTGTCTTCGGGGCGAACGGGGTGGCCGTTCATCACCCGGCGATACCACCAGAGCAGGTAGACCGCCGAGAGGATCGTGCCGGCGGCCGCCAGCACGGCCAGCGGCGGGTAGACGGCGAAGCTACCGATGATGACCAGGATTTCGCCGACGAAGGCGTTGAGGCCGGGCAGGCCGAGCGCCGCGAACAGCGAGACGAGGAAGAACGCCGCCAGCCGCGGGTAGGGACCGGCCAGCCCGCGCATCGCCTCGATCGCGGTCGTGTCGGTGCGGCGCACCAGCATCGCGGCGATCAGGAAGAGCGCGCCGGCCGTGATCGAGTGGTTGACCATGGCGATGATCGCGCCCTGCACGCCGCGCACATCGAGCGAGAAGATGCCGAGCACCACGAAGCCGAGGTGGGCGAGCGAGGAGTAGGCGAGCAGACGCAGCATGTCGCGCTGCATCACCGCCAGCAGCCCCCCATAGAGGATGCCGAGCACCCCCAGCGTCGCCAGGATCGGCGCCGCGTCGACGGTGGCGCGCGGGAAGAGCGGCAGGCAGAAGCGCAGGAAGGCGTAGCCCCCCACTTTGACCAGGATCGTGCCCAGCACCAGCGCCGGCAGCGGCGCCTGCGGGTAGAGGTCAGGCAGCCAGGTGTGGAGCGGGAAGACCGGCACCTTGATGGCGAAGGCGAAGGCGAAGGTGAGGAAGATGAAGAGCTGCGCCCCCGGCGGCAGCGGCGCCTGCACGAGCGCCGGCAGATCGAACGTCGGCGTGCCGCCGAGCGACTGGTGCCAGAAGTAGAGGTAGAGGATGCCGATCAGCATCAGTAGGCTGCCGACCGTGGTGTAGAGGAAGAACTTGAGCGCGGCGTGGATGCGCCGCGGCCCGCCCAGCATCCCGACGAGCAGGTACATCGGGATGAGCATCGCCTCCCAGAAGGCGAAGAAGAGGATCAGGTCGAGCGCCAGGAACGCGCCGGTCACCGTCCCCTGGAGCAGCAGGACGAGCCCGGCGTAGTCCCCGAGCCGATCCTGCCGCAGCATGAAGCCGGCCGCGAGCGCGATCAGGCCGGTCAGCGCCGTCGTGAAGACGAGCAGCACGCTCAGCCCGTCGACGCCGATGTGGTAGCTGATGCCGAGCGCCGGCACCCAGGGCGCGACGACCTCCTGCTGGAGGCCCGCCACGCCGAGCCGGAAGGTGATCAGCACGTAGAGCGCGAGCAGGAACACGAGCGCCGACAAGGCCAGCCCCATGCGCTCCGCCCCGACCGGCGCCCGGCGCCCGACCAGGAGCGCCAGCAGACCACCCAGGATCGGCAGGCCGATCAGTAAGGTCAGCAGCATCGCTTAGCCCAGCCTCCCCGACCCGATCGCGTAGAACAGGATCACCACCGCGCCGATTAGGATCGCCAGCGCGTAGCTGCGCGCGTAGCCGGTCTGGAGGTCGCGCAGCGCCTGGCTGATCGTGCGGATCCCCGAGCCGATCCCCTCGACCGTGGCGTCGATCGTGTCGCGCTCGACCGCGCCGGCCAGGAACCGGCCGAACGCCGCCAGTGGCGCGACGATCGCCGCCGAGTAGAGCTGGTCGACGTACCAGCGGTTGCGGAAGAGGGCGTAGAGGCCGGGCAGCGCCGCCGCCAGCCGCCGCGGCGCGTCGGTGTCCTGGAGGTAGAAGCGCGCCGCGATCGCGATGCCGATCAGCACCGCCAGCGTCGAGAGCGCGGCCACGGCCAGCGGCTCGACGC
>JBHOQZ010000871.1:0-1611 GCA_042408635.1 Chloroflexota bacterium | reverse complement strand
CCGTCGATCGCGGCCCCGGCGCTACCTATGCCGTCGGCGAGCCGCTCGTCGTGCGCTACAGCGTCCCGCGCCCGACCTTCGTCCGCATCCTGTCCACCGCCGTCAACGGCACCACTGTCCTCGTCGAGGGGAACGTCTCGGGCGCCGGCGAGCTGCCGATCACCGTGGGCCTGCCCATCGGGCAGCGTACCCTGACGCTCCAGACCTACAGCGGCAACCAGCTCGGCGCCACCGCCACCACGGGCTACACCGTCGTGGCGAGCGCGGGCGCCGCGCCGCGGGCGCTCGCCTGCGGCGCCCAGGGCGGTCAACTCGCAAGCGCCGTCGACGTCGAAACCTGGACGTTCGCGGGCACGGTCGGACAGGAGTTGGCGCTGCGGCTCGAGGCGCCGCTCCAGCTCCCGATCCGGCTCGTCGCCCCGTCGGGCGCGCTGCTCGGCACCGGCTTCAACAGCCTGAGCGCCACGCTCGCCACCACCGGCCAGTACCGGGTCGAGGTCGGCGGCGGGGCGACCTCGGCCAACCAGAGCGGCCCGGTCGCCTACACGCTGACCTTCGATTGCGTCGCGCCGGGCTCGGCGGTCGGTGGGGAGGGCCAGCTCGCCAGCCCCGTTGCCCTCGAGTGCGGTGGCGCCATCACCGGCCAGCTCGCCGATATCACCGACATCCAGAACTGGCTGGTACGCGCGCCGGCCGGGCTGCAGATCACGATCTCGACGCGCGCGACGGTGCCCGTGCCGCTGCGCGTCTACGACGCCAACGGCGTCCTGCTCACCGCCGCCAGCAACGAGGTGCGCAACTTCGTCTTCCCGGTCGAGGGCGTCTACCAGGTTGCGGTCGGCAACGGCACCATCGCCAATGCGCCGGCGCCGCTCGACTACTCGCTAACGGTGACGTGCGCGCCGCCGCCGGTGGTGATCGTGCCGAACAACCTGCCCTGCAACAGCGTCGTCAACGCCGTCCTCACCAACGTCACCGACGTCGACCGCTACGTCTTCGCCGGCATCACCGGGCACACCGCCAATGTCCAGGTCAACTCTCCGACACCGCTGCCGGTGCAGGTGGTCGACGTGAACAACGCCGTCATCGGTCAGGGGGTCGGCAGCGTCCGCGTGCCGATCACCGGTCCAACGGGCAGCATGACGCTGCTGATCGGCGGCGTCCAGACGCCCGACGCCGGCGGGGCGGTCCCCTACACGCTCTCGCTCCAGTGCAATAACTAACCGCCGCAGGGTGGCAGACCCACCGGGACGGCCACCGTGACCGAGCGACCCGCGCGGCGCCCGCAACCATATGCGGGCGCCGCGCGTTGCAATATTGCAACTCAAGCCTGACGTCGCTGTAATATGCGCGCGCCGGTGGAGGGGTGACAAGCGGTCCCGGTCGGCCCGAGGCATTGACAGGCGCGCCGCCGCGCCCTACACTTCGGGTGCAAGTCTGATTCCGTTTCGCGTCATCTTTATTGCATCGGATGTGCCTCTGGTCATTTGTGCAGCAATGCGGGTGATGCTGCACGGGCCTCGGCCTGGAGCACGGCTGTGCCCCCAACCGTGGACCGGAACGTCTGGGACGTGAGCCTGAGCGCGGCGGGTTTGGCCGACTTGGCGCTCG
>JBHOQZ010000870.1:0-14442 GCA_042408635.1 Chloroflexota bacterium | reverse complement strand
TGGAGGCGGCCAGGGTCGACGGCGCCGGCCACCTCCAGACGCTCTTCCGCGTGGTGCTGCCGATGACGCAGCCGACGCTCATCACCTTCGGTCTGATCACGCTGGTGGGCCGCTGGAACGACTTCCTCTGGCCGCTGATCGTGACCAACACGCAGAACATGCGCACCCTACCGATCGGCATCTTCTTCCTCCTCGACCAGGAAGGCAACACGCAGTGGGGCTCGGTGATGGCGGGCACACTCTTCGTCATCGTGCCCGTGCTGATCCTCTTCATCTTCGCCCAGCGCTACATCGTCGCCGGGCTCGCGGCTGGCGCCGTCAAGGGCTGAGCGCGGCCTGGGCGAACAGCAAGCAGCAACCGGCAACCGACCCACCTCGGCTCGGTGGGCTTATCACGCGGAAGGACGGGAAAGGGGAAAGCCATGGCGAAGCTCACTCGCCGACACATGCTCGGGGTGCTGGCGGCCGGCGCGGGTGCGCTGACGGTTGGCGGTCTGGGAGCGCGGGCGGCGCAGGCCGCCACGACCGCGCCCAGCGGCGCGCCCGCGCGCGTCTCGCGGCTCGGCTCGCAGGTGATGATCACGTACTGGGGCTCGTTCTCGGGCAACCTGGGCGACGCCGAGCAGGCGGTCGTCAAGCGGTTCAACGAGAGCCAAAGCGACGTCCAGGTCGACTACCAGTTCCAGGGCAGCTACGAGGATACCGCCCAGAAGCTGACCGCGGCGCTGCAGGCCCGCCAGGCACCGGACGTCTCGCTCCTCTCGGATGTGTGGTGGTTCAAGTTCTACCTGAGCCGCCAGCTCGCGCCGATGGACGAGTTCATGCAGAAGTACAACGTGCCGGCCGACGACTACGTCGACTCGCTCTACACCGAGGGCGTGCGCAACGGCCAGCTCTACTGGCTCCCCTTCGCCCGCTCGACGCCGATCTTCTACTACAACGTCGAGGCATTCCAGGCGGCCGGGCTCCCGAACCGCGGGCCGGAAACCTGGGAGGAATTCGTTTCCTGGGCGCCCGCGCTCGTCCAGAAGGACGGCTCGGGCAACGTGACCCGCTACGCCTTCGCACACCCCGGCGCCGCCTCCTACGTCGCCTGGCTGTTCCAGGGCGTGATCTGGCAGTGGGGTGGGCGCTACTCCGACCCCGACTTCAAGATCCGGATCGCCGAGCCGGAGGGCGTGGCGGCGGGCGAGTTCTACCGGAGTACCGTCACCCAGGGCTGGGCGAACGTGCCCCAGAACATCGACAACGACTTTCGCACCGGCATCAGCGCCGCCATGATGGGCTCGACGGCCGGCCTGCGCGGCCACATCGACAACAGCAGCTTCACCGTCGGCACCGCCTTCCTCCCCAAGGGGCCGGCCGGGTTCGGCTGCTGCACGGGCGGCTCCGGCATGGCGCTGCTGAGCAGCTCCCCGAAGGAGAAGCAGGAGGCCGGCTTCAAGTTCATCGCGTTCGCGACCTCGACCGACACGACGGCGTTCTGGTCGCAGAACACCGGCTACATGCCGGTGCGCAAGTCGGCGATCGAGGGGCCGATGCGCGACTTCTACGAGCGCAACCCGCAGTTCCTGACGGCGGTGCGCCAGCTCCCGCTGACCCAGCCGCAGGACGCGGCGCGCGTCTTCGTGCCCAACGGCGACCAGACGATCGGCAAGGGCCTCGAGCGCATCCTGATCCAGCGCGAGAACCCGGCCGACGTCTGGAAGGACGTCGCCCAGCAGCTCGAGCGCGACGCCGCCCCGGTCCGCCGCCAGCTCGCCCAGAACCGCTGAGGTCTCACCGCCGGTCGGGCCGCCACCCCGACCGGCGTGCCGTCTGCCTCGATCTGAAAGCGCCCTTCGCCACGCGGCGAAGGGCGCTTTCGCGCCTGCACCCGCCAGAGGCAAGCGGCAAGCCTGACCTGCGCTGACGATCGGCGCCTCGCCCGGCGGAGAGCGAAGGCGAGCGCGGCGGCCGCCATGCGGGTGTAGACTGTCGGGGCCGGCGGGGCCGGCCGCAACAGGGAGGTGACGGCGATGCCAGAGGTGGTGATCTGGGGCGCGGGCGCGATCGGCGGGTTGGTGGGCGCGCACCTCGCGCGCGGCGGCGTGGACGTGCTCCTGGTCGACCGGGAGCGTGCGCACGTCGAGGCGATGCGCGAGCGCGGATTGCTCATCGACGGGGTGCGCGGCGAGCTGCGCGTGCCGGTGCGGGCCTGTCTGCCGGAGGAGGCGCCGGACAACCTGGAATGGGTGTTCCTGTGCGTCAAGTGCCTCCACACGGAGGCCGCCGCTCGCCAGCTCCAGCCCAAGCTCACCTCCAAGGCGACGGTCCTCTCGCTCCAGAACGGGCTGAACGAGCGCTACATCGCGGCGATCTGCGGCGCCGAGCGCACGGTCGGCGCCTTCATCGACTTCGGCAGCGACTACATGGGCCCCGGCCACATCCGCCACGGCGGCGAGAATCCGATCTACATCGGGGAGCTCGACGGGCAGGCGCGGCCCAGACTCGAGACGCTCCGGGCCTGGCTCGAGCGCTTCACCCCGGTCCACCTCACCGACAACATCTGGGGCTACCTCTGGGCGAAGACGGCGCGCGGCTGCGCTGGGTTCGTCGGCGCGCTAGTCGACGCCCCCACCTACGAGGTGAACGCCAACCCGCTGGCCCGCCGGCTCATGGTGGCGGCCGCGAGCGAGGCGGTGGGCGTTGCGCTTGCCCAGGGCGTCCGGCTGGAGCGGATCGGCGGCTTCGACCCCGCGCTCTACGACCCGGCGGGCGGCCGGCTCGACGAGGCGGAGGCCGCGATCGCGGCGCGCACCCAGCCGCCGCCCAACGCGGTCAAGGTGCACACCGGGATCTGGCGCGACTTGGCGGTGCGCCGCCGCAAGACCGAGGTCGACTGCATCCCCGGCGAGGTGGTGCGCGACGCGGACCGGCTCGGCCTATCTACCCCGGTGCTGCGCCGCCTGGTCGAGCTGGTCCACGAACTCGAATCAGGGCGGCTGCCGATGGAGTGGGCGAACTTCGACCGCCTGGCCGGGGCGGGGGGCTAACGCCGACGGAGCCGACGCCGTCACGGTTATGTCGGCGTAGGGTTGGCATAGACTTGACAGAAACGACCCTGCTGCCTAGATTCGAAGCGGGGAAGAGGGGGACAGGCGGCCCCTCCGGCTGCTCGGCGCCCGTGGGTGCCGGAGCGCCCGTGCACCGCTCGGAAAGGGGACGGATCACGGTCGATGTTCGAGCTCGGTATCCTGGCCCGGCTGATCGAGGGTCTCGGCCACGGCATCGAGGCGCTGATCCTCACCCTCTACACGCTCTTCGACCGGCACACGGCGCCCGTGCTGTTGCTGAGCGTGCTGGTCGAGGAGGCGGGTGTGCCGCTGCCGGTGCCGACCGACACGTTGATCGCGCTGGCCGGCTACCAGGTAGGCCAGGGCCGCCTGACCGTGGTCGAGGCGGTGCTGGCCGTTCAGATTGGGACGCTCCTCGGCTCGACGCTGCTCTACGCGCTGGGGCGGCGGTTGGGGATCGCCGGCCTCCTGCGTCTCGGGCGCGTGGTGCGCCTCCAAGAGGCGCAGGTGGCGCGCGTCGAGCTCTGGGTACGGCGCAACGCCCTGGCGGCCGTGTTCGTTGGGCGACTCGTGCCGGGCCTGCGCATCGCCACCTCGGCGGCCGCCGGCGTCTTCGGCGTGCCGCTGCGGACGTTCCTGCTGGCGACGTCGCTCTCGACGCTGCTCTGGTGCTGGGTCTGGCTGGCGGTGGGCTGGCTGCTCGGCGATCTGGTCCTCACCTGGCTCGAGGGCGTACGCCACGCCGCGTTCTGGCTGCTCGCGGCGCTGCTCGCGGGCGGGGCAGTGCTCTGGAGCGTTCGCCGGCGCCGCGACCACCTCGCGCTCGTTGACGAGCCGTAGCTCTAGCCGCCGATCAGGACCTCGGCCGCCTCAACGTCCCAGCCGGCGTTGTCCGGCTGGGCGGCCTCGTGCGCGAACAGCACGAGCCAGTGCCAGCCCGGCGCGAAGTCCCGCAGATCGACCGCGAGGTCGAACCCCGCCTGCGCGTAGCGCGGGTCGCCCGTCTGCTCGACGAGGTCAGGGCGGGGCAGCCCGACCGTCGCCGCACCGAGGTAGGTGCCGCCGCCGCGCGCGTCTCCGTCGAGGGCCGCCCAGACGCGGTCGACGCCGGCGCCCGAAGCGGCGACCGCCCAGCCGCTCAGCCGGATCGTGCCCGTCACGGTTGCGCCGGCGGCCGGCTCCTCGATGCCCACCGCGACGATACCGCGCGGCGTGAGCGAGGCCGGACGTGTCGGGCGGCCGGTCGCTGCCGGCGCGCCGGCGGCGACCAGGGCCGTGCCACTCAGCGCGGTCGTGTTTGCGGGGGTGGCGACGGCGGGTGCCGCCGAAATGGTAGAGCCGGTCGGTGCCGGCGTGGCCGACGCCGCGCCAACCGGCGTCGAGGCAGCTCCCGGTGTGGCGCCCGGCGCTCCCCCCGGAGCGGCGCCGGGGGGATGGACGGTGGCCGGCGCGGCCGCTGCCGTTGCCCCGGGCGCTGCGATCCCCGGCGGCGGGGGAGGCGGTGCAGCGCCGCCGGGGAGGACAGCGCCGCTCGGCGGCCGGAGGCTGGCCAGGCTCTCGGCCGCGATGAAGGTGTCGCCGGTGCGAATGTCGCGCTGCACAGTCTGGTTGGTGCCGGGCGTCGGGCCGGGCGGCCCCCAGGCGATGGCGTCGAGCAGCCGACCGTCGCCCGCGGCGTGGAGGGTGAGGGTATCGCCCTCCGGCTTGAGGCCATTGAGGACCGCCGGGTTGTTGGCCGAGCCGATCGTTCCGAAGAACGTGGGGTGGGCGGTGCGGAACTTGCCGGCGTCGGCCGCGATGAGCACGAAATCCTGCGGGATCAGGTTCGAGCCGAACGTCGAGGGCAGCGACATCGCGCTGCACAGGTTGTTGGCGCAGATCGTCAGGCCGGCCAGGTCGATCACCGAGGGACTGTTGTTATAGATCTCGATCCAGCCGCGACCGTCGGGCTCGGGCTTGACCTCGGTCAGCGCCAGCCCGGCCGGCAAGGGCGCCGCGGCGCGCACGGCGCGTGCCAGTGGAACCGGCCCAGCGTTGGGCGGCAGCACGGCGGCGCCCAACACCGCCAGCAGCAGCGCGATCAGGCGGGTGTGAATGCGAACGGGGGACACGCTCGTGCAATCCTCCCTCGTCTCGGCTGTGGGTGCGTGGCGTAGTGTACACGCTCGCGCCGGGCTGGGGGCGTGCCCAGAAAGTGCACGGCTCTGTGCAGAATTGGCGAGTGGAAGTCCAGCCTACAGCTTGACGCCTCCGGGGCCAGGCGGTAGGCTGGAGGAAAGCGTGGCAGGCGGGAGCGGTTGACGTACCTGCAGTTCCTCGGCGTGTTCCTGCTGCCGCCGGTTGCTCTGGTCGCGCTCCGGCTGGGGCCCCGCGCCCTCACGGGCCAGGCGGGCACGGTGCTCAAGCTCGCCGGCTTGGCCCTAGTCTATACACTGCCCTGGGATCACTGGATCCTGGAACAGGGGGTCTGGTGGTACCCGTCCGAGCGGGTCGTCGGACTCAGACTGGGGCTGGTGCCGCTGGAGGAGATGCTCTTCATGGTGCTCCAGGTGGCGCTGGTCTGCGGGGTGATGGCGCTGGCCCTCGGCTACCGCCGGGGACCGACGCGGTGCGACCGCCGGTAAGGGCGATGTGGGGCGAGGCGACCTATCTCGTGGCCGAGCTCGGCTGGGGGCTGCCGGTGGTGGTGCTGCAATGGCTCGTGGCCCCGCGGCGCCTGCTCCGGGCCTGGCGCCGGATCGTGGCGGTCGTGGTGGGTGTGACGCTCTGGCTCTGCCTGAGCGATGCGGTGGCGCTGGGGCAGGGTGTCTGGATCATCAACCCGGCGCTCTCGACCGGTTGGACCATCGCCACGGTGCCGATCGAGGAGATCATCTTCTTCACGCTCAGCACGACGATCGTGGCGCAGGGGTACGTGCTGTTGAGCCGGTCACCGGAGGAACCGACTCACCCTGCCCCGGCCGCGACGGCGACCGCCCGCGACGAATCGGCCGCTGCGGCCGACGAGACCGATCGGCTGCCGGAGGTAGCCCGCCGATGATCCCCTCCCCCCGCGCCGTGGCCCGTCATCTCGACCTCGCCGTGCCCTGGCGACCGGCGGAGGATCCGCTCGACGCCGCCTACCGGCTCTGCGCCGCCTCCATCCGGGCGCATTCGCGGGGCTTCTATTTCGCCGGCCTGCTGCTGCCGCCCGAGCCGCGCCGGGCGATGTTCGGCCTGTACGCGTTCTGCCGGCGCTGCGACGACGCCGTCGACCAGGGCGGCACCGAGGCGGCCCGCTGCCTCGAGGCGTGGCGCGCCGAGATCGCGCGCGGCGGGGACGGCGCCGACCCGGTCGTGCGCGTCTGGCATGATCTGCGGCGGCGCTACGGCCTCGATGGCCGCCACGCCGAGGAGTTGCTGCTGGGCGTCGAGCAGGATCTGAACCCGGCAACGCGCTATCCCAACCTACACGCGCTGCTTGAGTACTGCTACCGCGTGGCCTCCACGGTCGGGCTGCTCAGCCTGCCCATCCTGGGCTGGACCGGCACGCCCCCGCCGTGCGCCGAGGCAATCGCGCTGGGCCAGGCGATGCAGCTCACGAACATCTTGCGCGACATCGGGGAGGACGCGCGCCTGGGCCGGGTCTACCTGCCGCTCGATCTGATGGCGCGCCACAGCGTCACCGAGACCGACCTGAGGGCGGAGCGGTTGACGCCCGCACTGGTGGCGCTGATCGAAGTGCTGGCCGCTGAGGCGGAGGCGCTCTACCAGGCGGCTTGGCCGGGCATCCGGCGGCTCGCCCCGGACAGCCGCTTGGGCATCGCGGTGGCGGCCGTGCTCTACCGGCAGATCCTGCTCGAAGTCCGCCGGATCGACTACGACGTCTTCCGGCGGCGGGCACATACAACGCTGCCGCAGAAGGTCCGGCTCGCGGTGCGCGCCCGTGCCTGGCTGCGCGCGGGCACGCTGCCGCCGCTGCCGCCACCGGGGTGCCCGGCGTGAGCCGCGCGGGCGGGGCCACACCCCGGGTGACCGTCATCGGGGCGGGGTTGGGCGGGCTCGCCTGCGCACTCCGGCTCCAGGCGGCCGGCTGTCAGGTGACGGTGCTCGAGCAGCGCGATCGCCCCGGCGGGCGCGCCTACCGCTTCGAGCTAGACGGCTTCCGGTTCGACTGCGGCCCGACGATCATCACCGCGCCCGACCTCATCCGCGACACGTTCGCCGTGACCGGGCGGCCGATGGCCGACTACGTCGAGTTCGTGCCGCTTGATCCGTTCTACCGCATCCAGTTCCCCGACGGCAGCGTCTTCACCTACACAGGTTCGACCGAAGCGATGGAGCGTGAGATCGCCCGCTTCGCACCGACCGACGTGCCCGGCTACCGGCGCATGCTTGCCGCGACGGGGCGCATCTACACCGATGCCTTCGAGCGGCTGGCGCACGAGCCGTTTCTGTCAGCGGCGGACATGCTGCGTGTGGTGCCCAAGCTGCTCGCCTGCTGGGCGCCGCTGCCGGTCTACTGGTACATGGCGCGCTTCTTCCGCAACCGAAAGCTGCGGCAGGTGTTCAGCTTCCACCCGCTCTTCCTCGGGGGCAATCCGTTTACCGCCTCGGCGATCTACTCGATCATCCCGTACCTGGAGAAGCGGGGCGGCGTCCACAACACGCGCGGCGGCACCTTCGAACTCGTGCGCGGGCTGGTCCGTGCGCTGACCGACCTCGGCGGGGCGGTGCTTACCGGCACGCGGGCCGAACGGATCGAGACGCTCCGCGGCCGGGCGGTGGCGGTCTGGGCGAACGGCACGCGCTACCCCGCCGACGCGGTGGTCTCAAACGCCGACGTTGCCAACACCTACCTGGCTCTGCTGGCGGGCGAGGGGCGCGGGCTCCAGAGCCCGTGGTTGGTGCGGCGGCGGCGCTACACGATGTCTTGCTTCCTGCTGTTCCTCGGGGTGCGCGGCACCTCGCCCCACCTCGTGCACCACACGATCCTGATGGGCCCGCGCTACCGGGGGTTGCTGGACGACATCTTCCGGCGGGGGCGGCTCTTCCGCGATCCGTCGCTCTACGTCCACCGGCCGACCGCGAGCGACCCCGAGCTGGCGCCGCCGGGCTGCGACACCTTCTACATCCTCGCGCCGGTGCCGAACCTGGCGGCCGCCATCGACTGGAGCCGCTCCGCCCGGCCGTTCCGCGACATCATCCTCGACCGGGTCGAGCACGAGCTCGGCGTAGCGAACCTGCGCGAGCGGATCGTGGTCGAGCGCATGTTCACCCCGGTCGACTTCGAGCGGGAGCTCGGCGCCTACCTGGGCAACGCGTTCGGCGTCGAGCCGACGCTGACGCAATCGGCCTGGTTTCGACCCCACAACCGCTCGGAGATCGTGCCGAACCTCTACCTCGTCGGCGCGGGCACCCACCCCGGCGCCGGTGTGCCCGGCGTCACGCTCTCGGCCGAGATCACCGCCGGGCTCGTGGCGCGCGACCTCGGCCTGGCGCCACGCGCCCGGCACATCGACCGGCAGGCCGTGCGCGTGGGCGGCGCCTAGGCGGCGCGGAGTCGGCGCATGCGCATCGAGGAGCAGGAGCCATGGCCAGTCTCTCTGCGGCCGGCAGCGCCGGAACCGAAGGGAATGGCATCAGAAGCCCGCGACCGAGGGGCCGGCGCGCTGCCCTTGCGTGCGGTGCGCAGTCCAGTGGTGTCGACGGTGCCGACCGACAGGCCGCCCCCGGCCGGGCCTGGCACGCGGCTGGAGCAGCGCGGCGCCCGGCTCGCGCTCGGTGCGCTGCTGTTCGCCTCGGCGCTCGGCCTCGCGCTCGAGCAGGGCTCGCCGCTGGAGCCGGTCGCGGCGGTCATCATGGAGCGCACGCCGGTCGAGGTGGCGAACTGGCTGATCGAGACGCTTGGCCCGCTCGGCAAGCCGCTGGCGATGCTCGGCGCCGCCTTTGCCCTGGTGAGCTTCGGCAGCCTGCTCGGCCTGGCGGTCGCGCGGGGGCTCGCTCCCGTCGGCGCGGCGCTGCTCGCGCTGGCCGTGGGCGCGACCGCGCTCCGGCTGCTCGGGCCGATCCACCCGCTGCCTTTGGCCGCGATCTTCGGCGCGCTGGCGGCTCTGATCGTTGGACCGCCCCCGGCTGGCCTCCGCCGGATCGACTCCAGGTCCGCGGCGGCGTCCGACCCGATCCGGGGAGAATCTCGTTCGGGGCGAGGCGAGGGCGACGCGGCCTGCACGCGCCGCCGCCTCCTCGGCCACGGCGGTGCCGTCGCGCTTGGCGCGCTGCTGCTGCCCGCGACGGCGCTGGTCACCGAGTGGGGGCGCGGCAGCGGGCGGCGGGGGCCGAGCGGGGAACCGTTGCCCGGCCGCGCCTTCGTCCCGCCCAGCCCCCGCCGCGACGGCTTCGCGCTCGACGGGCTGACGCCCGAGGTCACGCCGGTCGCCGACTTCTATGTGATGAGCAAGAACCTGGAGGATCCGGCGGTGGACGCCGGCTCGTGGCGGCTGCGGGTCGGCGGCGCCGTGGCCCGGCCGCTCACCCTCGACTTCGCCGCCGTTTCGCGGCTGCCCGAGCGCGAGGTCTGGGCGACGCTGCGCTGCGTCAGCAACACCGTCGGCGGACGTTTCATGGGCACCGCGCTCTGGACCGGCACGCCGCTCCCGGCGCTCGTGGCGGCCTGCGAGCCCGTGCCCGACGCGCGGTCTGTCGTGCTGCGCGGGCGCGACGGCCACTTCGAGATGCTGCCGCTGGCCGAGCTCCATCCGGAATCGCTCCTTGCCTGGGGCCAGAACGGGCGCTACCTCGCGCGCGAGCACGGTTTCCCGCTGCGGGCGCTGGTGCCCGGCCGCTACGGCTTCAAGAACGTGAAATGGCTCGACAGCATCGAGTTGCGGCGCGAGTGGGAACCCGGCTACTGGGCCCGGCGCGGCTGGACGGACGGGGCGATCGTGCGGACGGTGGCGCGGATCGACCTCGCCCGGGTCGGTGGGCCCGGCCAGGCGATCGTGGCCGGGGTTGCCTTCGCGGGGGACCGCGGCATTCGCGCTGTCGAGGTGCGCGCGAACCGTGGCCCCTGGCAGCCGGCCGATCTGCACGTGCCGCCGCTCTCGCCGCTCACTTGGACCCAGTGGCGGGCCGAGCTGCCGGCCTCCGGGTCGACCGTCTTCGAGGCGCGCGCGGTCGACGGCCTGGGTCAGCCGCAGAGCGAGGCGCCGGCCGGCCCGTTCCCCGATGGTGCTGCCGGCTACCACCGCTTCGAGGTGTCGCTGTAGATGCTCCCCGCCTGGGCGCGCCTTGCCCTGCAGGTCTGGCTCGCCTGGCGGTCACTCTGTGCCTGGGCGGCGCTGCCGCGCCTCTCACCGCCCGCGGATCGCGGTCGCGCCTGGCCCCGGGTGGCCGCGGTCATCCCGGCGCGCGACGAGGCGGCCAACATGCCGATCGTGGTGCCGTCCCTTCAGCGAAGCCGCCCGGCCTTGGCCGATCTGATCGTCGTCGACGACGGCTCGACCGACGGCACCGGGGAGCTGGCGGCGCGGCTCGGCGCGCGCGTCCTCTCGGCCGGGCCGCTGCCCGCCGGCTGGAGCGGAAAGTGTCACGCCTGCGAGGTCGGTGCCGAGGCAACCGACGGCGAGTGGCTCCTGTTCACCGACGCCGACACCGAGCACGCGCCCGGCGCGCTGGCCGCGGCGCTCGAGTTCGCCGAGCGGCACCGCCTCGACGCCGTCTCGCTGCTGCCGGGGCACCGCTTCGGCTCGGTGGTCGAGGCGGCGCTGCTGCCGGCGCAGTTCCAGCACTTCTTCGCCGGGTTCCGCCCGCGGCCGCTGCCCGAAGCGGCTGGCGATGCCGTCCTCAACGGCCAGTACATCCTGATCCGCCGCGCGGCCTATCTGGCGATCGGTGGGCACGGCGCGGTGCGCGACAGCGTGGTCGAGGACGTGGCGCTCGCGCGCGTGCTCGACCGGGTCGGCCGGCGGATCGGGCTGGCGCGGGGGGAGCGTCTGCTGCGCGTGCGCATGTACCGCGACCTGGCGTCGCTGTGGGCCGGCTGCCGGAAGAACTCCGGGCGTTTCCTCGGCTTCAATCCGGCGGCGGGGCTCCTGGTCGTCCTCTCAGTCGCCCTCACGGCCACGGCACCACTCGACGCCTGGCGCGCGCTACGGGCCGGTCGGCCGCTCACGGCCGCCCTGACCATCGCCGTGCCGCTGGCGGCAGCGCTCGCCTGGGCGCGGAGCTTCGGCGCGCCGACCTGGACGGCGGCGGCAGGTCCGCTCGCGGCCCTCTTCGGCGCTGCAGCCGCGCTCGCCGGACTGGCCGAGGCGATCATCGGCCGGCGCTCGAGCTGGAAGGGACGCGACTACCGGGGGGCGGTCGGTGCCATGGGGCCGGAGCTGCCCGGGCTGTGGGGGGCCCGCTGGGCGCGGGCGGCGGCCTGGCTGGCCGAGGGGGTCCCGGGAGGGCGGGTGCTCGATCTCGGCTGCGCCTTCGGCCACGGCACGCGGCTGCTCGCGCGGCGCTACCAGGTGGTGGGGTGCGAGCCGAGCGCCGCCTTCGTGCGTCGCGCCGCGGCGGCCGTGCCGGAGGCGGCGTTCGTGCGCGCGGAGGGCGAGGCGCTGCCGTTCGCGGACGCGACCTTCGACGCGATGGCGCTGCTCGACGTGCTCGAGCACACCTGCGACGACCGGGCGGTGGTAGCCGAGGTGCGCCGCGTGCTCCGCCCGGGCGGCCGCGTCGTGGTGAGCGTGCCGAACGCCGGGCCGTTCCGGGGTCTCGACTCGCTGAACCTCTACGCCCGCCTGGCACGTCGGGCCCGCAGCCACCGGGCGCGCTGCCTGCCCGCGCCGCCGGCTGGCCTGCACGCCGCGCCGACCCACCGCCACTACCGGCTGTCCGACCTGCGGGGACTCTTCGGGCCAGGTTGGCGGGTCGAGCGCGCGGCGACGACTGGGCTGGGACTGGCCGAGCTCCTCCACCTCGCCGTGCTGGTCACGACGCTGGGCCTCCTGCGGTCGCCGCGGCTGTATCGGCTGCTGCGCAACCTCTACTACGCCGCCTACGCGCTCGAGGACAACCTGCCCGTGCCCGGCGGCTACTCGCTGGCGCTGCTGCTGCGCGCGCCGGGCACCACGGCGGATCAGCCGGCGGCGGGCGGCGGGGCGGGGTAGGGGCGCTCGCCGAAGATCACCCGGCCGAGCCGCACCAGCGTCGAGCCCTCCTCGATCGCCAGCTCGAAATCGCCCGTCATCCCCATCGAGAGCTCGCGCAGGTCGGGCAGGTCGAGCGCGGTGCGGAGGTGGTCACGCAGCCCATGCAGCGTGCGGAAGTCGCGCCGGAGCGTCGGCTCGTCACCGCCATTGGTCGCGATCGCCATCAGCCCGACCAGCCGCAGACCCTCCAGCCGGGCCACGCCGCGCGCCAGCGCCTCGACCTCGGCCGGGGCAATCCCCTCCTGCGTCTCGGCGCCCGCGACGTTCACCTGGATGAAGACGTCCAGCCGCCGGCCGAGCTCGCGCGCGTAGCGGTCGAGCCGCTCAGCCAGGCGCAGGCTGTCGAGCGACTCGACCGCGTCGCAGAGCTCGACGGCGCGCTTCGCCTTGTTGCTCTGGAGGTGGCCGATCAGGTGGAGGCGGGCGTCGGGCAGCTCCGCCCGGAGCGCCGTGTACTTCGCCTCCGCCTCCTGCACCCGGTTCTCACCGAAGTGGCGCAGACCCGCTGCCCAGGCCGCGCGGACCGCGTCGAGGCCGAACGTCTTCGTCACGGCGACGATGCGCACCTCGGCCGGATCGCGCCCGGCCCGACGCGCCGCGTCGGCGACCCGCGCCCGGACCGCCTCCACCCGCGCGGCCAATGCCGCCGCGTACTCCTGCGCTTGCTGTTGCTCCACGGTCGTCACGGTGCCATCCTCCCGGCGACGATGACCGCCCCGAAGCGGCCAGTGCGGCCCCGCTCGGCGCGGTGCGAATAGAAGAGGTCGATTCGGCAGGCGGTGCAGAGACCGGCCACCGCGATGTTCGGTGCACTGATGCCCTCGGCCAGCAGGCCGAGGCGAATCGCCGCCACCAGGTCGAAGTAGACGCCGTCGTCGCGCCGCTCGATCACCACGGCCTCGGGGAAGGCGGCCGCCGCCGGCTCTGAGACGTCGGGGCCGACCTGGTAGCAGCAGCGCCCGATGCCCGGCCCGATGCCCGCCAGCAGCCGCGGCGGATCAACGGCGTAGACGTCGCGCATCGCCCGGACCAAGTTCCCCGCGACATCGGCCAGCGTCCCGCGCCAGCCCGCGTGCGCGACGCCCGCGACGCCCTCCACCGGATCATACAGCAGAACCGGCACGCAGTCGGCGCACGTCACCATCAGCGCCGTCCCCGGCGCCCGGGCCATGAGCGCATCGACCCCATCAAGCGCCGGCGAGCCGGGCGGCAGGCCGTCGGCGCAGACGACCCGGTTGCCGTGGGCGAGCGCGGGCACGCAGAGCCGCTCCGGGTCGGCGCCCACGGCGCGGCAGAGCGCGGCCCGGTTGGCGCGCACGACCGCCGGGTCGTCCCCAACCGAGACGCTCAGGTTGCAGGTCGCGAACGGCGCCCCGCTCCGGCCGCCCAGGCGAGTCGAGACGGCGTGCCGGGCTCCGACCCGGTCGAGGTGGTCGAAGCGAAGCAGCGTTGGGCCGGCGGCGGTCCGATAGAGCCTGGTCGACGGCGGCATGGCAAACCGTCCCTGACAGCGCGATGCTCGCCGCGGCTGCGGCGAGCATCGTCGGTTTTCGCGGGTGGCCGGCCACGGGGCGGCACGCCCGGTGGCCCGAAGGCTGCCGGTCCGCCGTGGCGGCGGCTAGCGGCGGCGGAGGAACGCGGGGATGTCGGTGTCGTCCGCCTGGAAGCTGGGGATCTGCACGTCGCGCACCTTGAGCGGCGTGGGACCGGGCCGCTCCCCGCCCTCCGGGCGCTCACGCTCGCGTTCGCGCTCCGGCTCGAAGCGGCGCGGCTCGGCGCGCAGCGGGGTGGCCGCCTGGCCGAAGGCCGCCCGCGAACTGGCGAGCGAGGCCTTCTGCTCGAAGCCGGTGGCGATCACCGTGATCTTGACCTCGCCGTTGAGGTTGGGGTCGATCACCGCGCCGAAGATGATGTTGGCGTCGGGGTCGGCCGCCTTGGCGATCACCTCGGCCGCGTCGCTGACCTCCATGAGTGAGAGATCCGGCGAGCCGGTGATGTTGAACAGCACGCCCTTGGCACCGTCGATCGACACGTCGAGCAGCGGGCTGGAAACCGCCGCGCGCGCCGCCTCGACCGCCCGGTTCTCGCCCGAGCCCCGGCCGATCGCCATGAGCGCCGAGCCGGAGTTGGACATGATCGTTTTGACGTCGGCGAAGTCGAGGTTGATAAGGCCGGGTACCGTGATCAGCTCGGAGATGCCCTGGATG
>JBHOQZ010000867.1:0-2489 GCA_042408635.1 Chloroflexota bacterium | reverse complement strand
CCGTCGCAGGGTCGGTCCCGGCATATGGAAACAGCCGAAACAACGCGGGGCTGCGATCGGCCGGCTGATGGAGGTTAGGGAAAGAGTGCAGGCGTGCTTGACGGCCGGCTGAAGCCGGCGCGAAGGCAGGACGAGGCGGGCCCAAGCCGGAACGCGGTCGGCCCGCCTCCCACCGACCAACCCCCCGCGCCAATTCCGCAACCTCCATCAGCCGGCCGGCGAGAATGCCCGCACTCTTTCCGCAGGTTGCATCGGCCGGCCGCGCGATCGGCTGCTCTCCAGCATCTCGACAACCCGGCCGACCGGTGGCGGCTACCCCAACGGACTGCCGCTACGGCCGCGCAGCGGGGTTGTCGCGGATCCAGCCCTGGAGGACGCCCGCCAGCACGGCGGCGCGCTCGGGCAGCGTGTCGAGCTCGACGTACTCGTCCGGGCTGTGGGCGCCGCCGCCGACCGGCCCCAAACCGTCGATCACCGGCGCGAACTGCGCGGCGTGGTTGCCGTCGGAGCCGCCGCCGGTCGCGATCTCGCGCAGCTCGAGACCCAGCTCGCGCCCGACCGCCTGCACCCGCGCGAACAGGGCCGCGATCTCGGGCGTGCGCTCCATCGGCGGGAAGTCGAGCCCACCGCGCAGCGTCGCCCGCGTGCCCGGCACGTGCTCGTGCTCGGCGATCGCGTGCATCGCCGCGATCGTGCGCTCCGCCTCCGCCTTGGTCCAGGCGCGCAGGTCGATCTGCGCCTCGACGTGGTCGGCCACCACGTTCGAGCGGGTGCCGCCGCGCACCACGCCGACGTTCACCGTCGTGCCGGTCTCGGGGTTGTTGAGCGCCGCCAGCTCGACGATCTTGTGCCCGAGCGCGTGGATGGCGCTGGCACCCTGCTCGGGAGCCACGCCGGCGTGGGCGTTCTTGCCCCGGACCTCGAGCCAGAACTTGCCGGCGCCCTTGCGCTTCGTCACGTATTCGCCGCCGGGCCGCGCCGGCTCGAGCACGCAGACCGCCCGCGCCTGCCGGGCCTCCCGCTCGATGATCCCCTTCGAGGTGGGTGACAGCACCTCCTCGTCGGAGTTGAAGACGATCACAAGATCGCCCGCCGCGTAGCTCGCCGGGTCCACCTGGCGCAGCGCCTCGAGCGCGAACAGCATCGCCGCGTTGCCGCTCTTCATGTCGAGCGCGCCCGGCCCGTGGGCGCGGTTGCCGCGCACGGTGAACGGCCGTTCGCTGGTCGTGTCGGCGCCCCAGACGGTGTCCATGTGGCCGAGCAGCAGCAGCCGGGCCGAGGCGCCCGGCTTGCGGCAGACGAGGTGGTCGCCGTACTCGACCTGGGGCACGACCTCGACCGTGAAGTCGAGTTCGCGCGCCCGCCCGGCTAGGATCCGCCCGACGGCGTCGACCCCGGCCTTGTGGTAAGTGCCGCTGTCGGTGTTGGTGAGCTCTCCCAGGAGCTCGATCATCGCCTCGCGCCGGTCGGCCAGGTACCGCGCCAGCGCCTTCGCCGATTCGCCCATGTCTCCCTCCCCGCCATCGCGCCCGCGCCGGCCGTGCCGGCAGAGCGCCTCCTGGCCATGCTACCCGCATCGCGCGGCCGGAGGGGCGGGGACGATCTATCACGGTGCGCCACACAAAGGTTGACAACATGTGGCTCAAGTGGTATAGTTGAGCCAGATTGATCTGTACGGCTCTTCGGGCCGAGAGCGTGGTGAAGAGATGCCTGGCAAAGACCTGTATGCTGTCCTGGGCGTACCCCGGACGGCCACCGAAAAAGAGATCAAGCAGGCGTACCGGAAGCTGGCGCGCCAGTACCACCCGGACGTCAACCCCAACAACAAGGACGCGGAGGAGCGTTTCAAGGAGATCGGCCAGGCGTACGAGGTGCTGAGCGACCCGGAGAAGCGCAAGAAGTACGACCAGTTCGGCGACGCCTGGCAATACGTGGGCCAGGGCGGCCCGGGCGGGCCGGCCGGCGGACCCGGCGTCTACGACTTCGGCGGCCAGCGCGTCTACGTCGACTTCGCCGACCTGAACGGCAATCCCTTCTCGGGCGGCAGCCCCTTCGGCGGCAGTTCCGGCGAGATGGGCGATCTCTTCGAGCGCCTGTTCGGCGGCGCCGGCGGCATGGGCGGCTCCCGCACCGGCACGCGCACGCGCACGCGCCGCCCGATCCAGGGCGAGGACATCGAGCAGCCGGTCACGGTGACGCTTGAGGAGGCGTTCCGGGGTACCGAGCGCGTGATCCAGATGCAGGGCCCGGACGGGCGCACGCGGCGGCTCGAGGTGAAGATCCCGGCCGGCGTGCGCGACGGCTCGCGCGTGCGGGTGGCGGGCGAGGGGGCGCCCGGCCTGAACGGTGGCGCCAACGGCGACCTCTACCTCGTCGTGACCGTGCAGCCGCACCCGCGCTTCGAGCGCCGCGGCGACGACCTCTACGTCGACATCGACGTGCCGCTGACGACCTGCGTGCTCGGCGTCGAGGCGCGCGTGCCGACGCTG
>JBHOQZ010000865.1:0-1726 GCA_042408635.1 Chloroflexota bacterium | reverse complement strand
TAGTTGTAGGCGAACAGCGCCGCGATCCCCTGCGGAATCGTCGTGGTCGGCACCACCGCCAGCCGCTTGCGCGTGAGCTGCACCACCTGGCCGGCCGTCCGACGAGGTGCTGCTGCTGCCCAACAACAAGAACATCGTCTTAACTGCCGGGCAGGTGGTGCAGCTCACGCGCAAGCGGCTGGCGGTGGTGCCGACCACGACGATTCCGCAGGGGATCGCGGCGCTGTTCGCCTACAACTACGACGCGGACCTCGAGACGAACGCACGGGCGATGACCGAGGCGGCTCGGCGCGCGCGCACGGTCGAGGTGACGACCGCGGTGCGCTCGGTGACGCTCAACGGCCTGGCGGTCCAGGCGGGGAGCGCGATCGCGCTCGTGGACGGAGAACTCGCGCTGACGGGCGCGAATGAGATGGAGGTGGCGCTGGGTGCGCTCGAGCGCGCCGACCTCGACACCTGTGAGCTGGTGACGATCTACACCGGCGCCGGTGTGGGGAGCGAGGCCGTGGCGCGGCTGGCGCAGCAGATCGAGGCGCGCTGGCCGAACACCACCATCGAGACGGTCGACGGTGGCCAGCCGCACTACCAGTACATCATCCAGCTCGAATAGCGCGTAGCCGGGTGCGCCACCTCGTCCCTGCGTAGGCTGGCGGGGGCGGGGGCCGGGCGCCGCGGGGGGAGTGCGCGCGGTTCGGGCTGCGATGGGGCGACCGACCATCAGGCGCAGCAGGGGAAGACCGGGCGCCGCCGGAGCTGGGAGCCGATCGGCCCACCCGGGCCGGACGGAACGGCGGCGAAAGACCGGGAACGCTGTTCGGAGGGAGTGGCATGACCAGCGGACCGCAGACTTGGCAGGAGGGGAACGCGTGCCCACGGTAAGGGTTGTCACGGATAGTAGCTGCGATCTGCCCACGGAGCTGATCCGCGACCTGCCCATCACGGTGCTGCCCAACCGGGTGCGGCTGGGCGACGAGACGTTGCTGGACGGGGTCGATCTGAGCGCGCCGCAAATCTACGCGCGGGCGCAGGAGCTCATGGCGCCGCCGCGGGTCGAGCCGCCCGACCTGACCGCGTTCACCCACGCCTACAGCTCGCTCGCCCGCCAGACCGACAGCATCATCTCGATCCACGGCTCCGAGCGCCTGGGCGATGTGCTGCCGGTGGCGCTCAAGGCCCGCGGCTACCACTACGACCGCTGCCAGGTCGCGGTGCTCGATTCCGAGTCGGCGACGATGGGCCTCGGCTACATCGTGCTCCAGGCGGCGCGCGCGGCGCAGGACGGCGCCGACCTGCGCGAGATCATCGACCTGGTGCGCACGATCGTCCACCAGACGCACGTGATCTTCGCGGCGGACGCGAGCGAGGCGGCGCAGCTCATGGCGCGCGCCCAGGCGCAGGCCGACGTGGTGGGCAACGGCCTGGGCGGCACCGCGGTGGCGGTCGCCCCGGTGCAGGCGGCGCCCACCCCCATCAACGCCCGGCCGATCCTGAAGCTGGAGGAGGGGCGGATCGTGCCCCTCGAACAGGTGCGCAACCGCACCAAGGCGCTCGAGCGGCTCTACGAATTCGTGGAGATCTTCCCGCGCGTCGAGGACCTGACGATCGTCCACGGCCGCTCGCTCACCGACGTCGAATGGCTCCTCAAGCGGATCGACCCGATCTTCCCGCGCAAGCAGGTGCGGGTCGTCCCCTACGGCCCGGCCACGGCGCGCCACGTCGGCACCAA
>JBHOQZ010000860.1:0-3124 GCA_042408635.1 Chloroflexota bacterium | reverse complement strand
GTGGTGCGCGATGCGCTGATCGCCTACAGCCTCGCCAATCCGGCGCCCGGGGGCCTCCCGTTCAGCCTTCCGGTCGTGGCCGAGACCTACGACGGCCACCTGAACGACATCAACGGCTTCCACGTCCGGCCCGAGCACGTGACGGCGGCGCTGGAAGCGTCCGCCGGTGGACCGGTCCCGGAGGGCGCCGTCGGCGGCGGCACGGGCATGCTCTGCCACCAGTTCAAGGGCGGCATCGGCACCGCGTCGCGCCGGCTGCCCGCCGACATGGGGGGCTGGACGGTCGGCGTGCTCGTGCAGGCGAACTACGGCGCGCGGCGGGATCTGCGCGTCGACGGCGTGCCGGTGGGCGAGCTCATTCCGCTGAGCGAGGTGCCGCCGCCCTCGCCACCGCCGCCGACCGCGCCACCGACCCCGCTCGGCGACGGCTCGATCATCATCCTGGTGGCGACCGACGCGCCGCTCCTGCCCGACCAGTGCAAGCGGCTGGCGCGGCGCGCCGCGCTCGGGCTGGCGCGGGTCGGCGGCAACGCCCACGACGGCAGCGGCGACATCTTCCTCGCCTTCAGCACGGGCAACCGGGGACTGGCAGCGGGCGGCGGGGCGCGCGCTGTAATCACGGTGCAAACGCTCCCGCACTCGGCGATGACCCCGCTCTTCGAGGCTGTGGCTGAAGCCACCGAGGAGGCGATCGTCAACGCGCTCTGCGCCGCGACGACGCTCTCGGGCATCGATGGCCGAATCGCCCACGCCCTCCCGCTCGACCGCCTCCAGGCGATCATGCACCAGCACGGCCGCCTCCACGACCCGCAGCGGACGCACTAACCCGGTCGCGCCGGCAGCAGCACCTCCGCCGGCGTCGACTCGCGTGCATGATCTCTTGCCCGGCGCTGACGGAGGGCACCCACCGGGCCGGCCCGGTCGGGCCGGGCGGGGGACGACCCCGAGCCCGGCACAACGATCAGGGCAGCAAGCGCGCTACCCGCACGACGGAGGAGTCCTGCCGCGATGGAGACCGGGGAGTTCGCCACGCTCGACGCCTGCGTCGAGCACCACCGACGCCGCTGGACGGTGCCGGGCATCGCCGTCGGCATCTACCGCGACGGCGCGGTCGAGCTGCGCACCTACGGCGTCGCCAGCCTCGAAACCGGGCAGCCGATCACGCCCGACACGGTGTTCCGGGTCGCCTCGATCTCGAAGGTGTTCACCGCCGCGGTGGCGATCGCGCTGGTGGGCGAGGGTCGGCTCGACCTCGATCGCCCGGTGGTCGAGTACCTGCCCGACGTGGCGTTCGCCGACCCGCTGGCCGGGCGTGAGCTGACCCTGCGCCTGCTCCTCTCGCACCAGAGCGGTCTATGGGGCGACTTCTCCCCTGACTGCGGGCTGGGCGAGGACGCGCTGCGGCAGGCGGTCGGGCGGTTCGCTACGCTGCGCCAGATCACGCGGCCGCGCGAGCTCTGGGCCTACTGCAACGCCGGATTCCACCTGACCGGAGCGGTGATCGAGCGTGTGACCGGGCAGGCGTTCGAAACGGCCATGGCCGAGCGCATCGTTCGCCCGCTCGGGCTCGAGCGCACCTGCTACTTCTGGCACGACGCCGTGATCTACCCGCTCGCGGTGGGCTACAACCAGGCCGAGCCGGACAGCGACCTGCACGTGCCGGCACGCCAGTATTACCCCCGCAACCGCCACCCAGCCGGCGGCGTCATCATCACCGCCCGCGACCTGCTCCGCTTCGCCGCCTGCCATCTGAACGGCGGCCGAGTCGACGGGCGGCAGGTGCTTCGGAAAGACCTGGTGCGCGCCATGCAGGAGCCGCAGATCGAGGCCGGCAACTGGGCCGACGCCTGGGGGATCGGCTGGGATATCCGACTGTACGGGGACACGCGCGTCGTCGGCCACGGCGGCTCGATCAACGGCTACCAGTCACACCTGACGCTGGTGCCGGAGCGGCGGTTTGCCCTGGCGATCCTCACCAACAGCGGCCGGGGCAGCGCCGCCTACCGCCCGATCGAGCGCTGGCTGCTCCGGCGCGAGCTGGGCCTGGCCGAGCCCGAGCGGCCACGGCTCGAGTCGCTGCCCAGCGCGCTTGACCGCCTCGCCGGCAGCTATGAGCAGCCACTCGGGCGTTACAGCGTGCGGCCCGAGGGCGGCGGGCTGCGCGTCGAGGTGATCGCGCCGCACCCGCGCACCGGCAGGCCGGTGCCGCACCTGCCGCTGCGCCTCGCGCCGGTCGCCGAAACGACCTTCATCGTCGAGGCTGGGCCGACGGCCGGTGCCCGGGTCGAATTCATCCTCGACCCGGGTGGGCGACCCCGCTTCATGCGCCTGGGCGGCCGACTCGCCGACTATCGGCCGGCCTGACCCGCGCCCACCGCACAGCCCCGGCGCGCAGCCCCGGCCCTGCCCTTCGCCTGCGCTGGCGGTCTCGCCCGGCGCCACGGCGGGTACGGCGGCCCCGGCCGACGCGAGCGTCCACCCGCTGGTGCGTCGGGCGCCGGGGCCGGCGCACTCAAACGCGGCGGAAGCAGGTGAGCGCTTTGCCCGGCCAGGGGTACAGCGGACCGGCTCGGCCAAGGTACGTGCACGATTCCGTAACATCGGACGATCCTTGAACGCGGGCAGCTCGTCGACAATCTGGGCGGAGCCGCGAACGGCCGCGCCGGCGCCGCCCGTCCGGGCAGGGAGGACGGGCGTACCCGCAACGACGCGCACGCACAGCCGGCGCTGCGGCCCATGCCGACCACAGAGCAACGACGGAGGAGAGCACCATGTCGAGGCTCAAGGCGATCGCGCTGACCTTGGCGGTGGGCGCGCTGCTGGCGCTGGCGCCCACCACGGGCCACGCCGCGCCGCCAACGACGACGGCGGCCGACACCGCGGCCGCACCGCAGAACATCTGCTACACGCTCCAGACCTATCCCTACCGGACCGTCTGCTACCCGGGCACGTACCCGAACTACCCCTACTACCGCTACTACCCGTACTACTACCACAACTGGTACCCGTACTACTGGTACCGCTACCCGACCTACCCCATCATCTACCGCGACATCTGGTAAGCCGCGACGCTGACAGTGTAGACCGGAGCGGGCGCCGTGGACAGGGAATCCCTGTCCACGGC
>JBHOQZ010000857.1:0-4050 GCA_042408635.1 Chloroflexota bacterium | reverse complement strand
CGCGGATGAGCTGGGTCGCCCGGTCGAGGTCGTAGGTGACGCGGTTCTGGTTGCGCATCAGGCGCGTCCGCAGGAACCTGTGCGCGTCGCTCGACGGATCGAGCGAGCCGATCTCGTTCGCGCCGCGCAGCAGCGGCACCGCCGGCAAGGGCAGCGCCAGGTCGTGGTCGAACGGGTCGGCCGACGCGTAGTTGAGCGGCACCAGGATGCGCGATAGGCGCAGCAGCAGCGTGTTGAGGCGGCGCGCCGTCGCGGCGTCCGGATTCGCGCCCGCCGCCTTGACCGCCGCGCTCAGCCGCTCAGCCTCGCTCACCAACCGGTCGGCCGCCTCGACCGAAGGTGCCAGGTCGATGGCGTTCCCCGCCTTCGCGGCGTAGCCGCGGATCGCGTCGCGGATTTCGGCCGCCGTGGCGGCGTAGTCGAGCGGCAGCACGGGCGCGGTGCAGAGGCGGTCGAGCGTGAGCACGAAGATCTGCGTGTCGCGCGTCAGGTTGGCCGGGTCGATCTTGTCGATCGTGTCCTCGGTGGTGTGCCACCACCAGCCGAGGCCGCCGCTGCGGCCGGCGCCGCCGCCCAGGAGCGCGGCCAGGCCGGCCATGGTCGGGCTCGGCTTCGACTCCTGGTGCGAGAGGCCGCCGAACATCGCCGGCAGCCCGACACCCCAGAACGATTGGTCGCTCGACCGGCTCATCCGGTGGGGCTTCAGCTCCTGCCCGGCGATGGCGCGGATCGCCTCGGCACCGACCTCGGTCAGCTCGCGCATCGCGTGCGTCTCGTCGAGCACGGTCGCGCCGACGCCACCCGTCGAGTCGACATTGACGTGGACGACGCAGCGGTCGTGCAGCTCGCGCCAGAAGGCGTCGCAGTACCAGGTCGAGGCGGCGTAGCGCCCGTGGGAGTGGCCCGACCAGAAGGCGAGGCGCAGCCCGCGCCTGAGCCCGCCCGGGCGCTGGGCGAGCACGCGCAGCGTCTCGAGCATGGTCGCGTTGGCGCTGCCGTTGTCCATGGCGCCGTAGTGCCAGGAGTCCACGTGGCCGCTGAACATGACGAAATGGCCGTCCGGGTCGTCGCCCGCGATCTCGGCGGTGAGGCATGGAATCGGCCGCCAGCCGGTGTCCACCTGCGCGGTGATCCGCACCCGCAACGTGCCGTCCTCGGCCAACGGCCGCAGGATGTCGCCGCCCGCCGCGTCGACCGAGACCATCGGGATCTTCGGGATCATGTGGGCCGTCTCGGGGGTGGGCGCGCCCCAGACGGGGGTGATGATCATCTCGTGGAGGTGCTCGTCGTTGATGTTGATGACGCCCGCCACGCCGGCCGCCTCGGCCGCCACGGCCTTGTTCGGCGTCGCCAGCCCCTCGGTCAGCACGATCTTGCCGCGCACGTCGCGCCTGGCGTAGTCGTCCGGGCTGCCGGCGCCCGCGTAGACCACCTCGCCTTCGAGCCCGCTCGTCGGCGCGGCGAAGGAGTGGGTGATGCACTTCACCGACTGCCGCGAGGGCGCGGTGACCTCGAGCGTCGCCGGCCCCGGGAGGCTGATGTAGCACTCGGGCGCGTAGCGGTGGACGGTCGCGCCCGCCGCGCGGCACTGCTGCTCGATGTAGTCGAACGCCTTCCGCTCGTCGTCGGAGCCGGAGAGCCGGACCCACTGCGCGATCGTGCGCGTGTCCTGCATCAAGCGCTCGGTCGATACCGCGTCGACCAGCTCCTGCCTGACGCGGTCCCCAACACCCTGTCCTGCCGTCATCGTCGCCCTACCTCCTACGCATCCGTTGTATGCAGCGCGTCGCCGGAATAATACGCCGGCCGCGCCGATCCGGCGAGTGCCGCACGTGCTACCATGCGGCTTCCGTCGCGGCCGACTCCGTGGTGAAGTCGCTGCCACGCGTCGTTGCGCCGCGGCGCGTATGCCGCCGCTGAGGCGCCGGTACGACCGGTCGCTGCGCGGTGTCGGTCGAGGCGGCGTGAGAGGCGAGCGGCCAGCCCGCTGCGGCGGCAGTCGAGGCGGCGCTGGCGGTGCCTGGCCGGCCTGGCGACCGAGCCGATGCAGCAGGCGCATGGCTGGAATGCGGGAGGGACGGTGCGGTGAGCACAAGCGAAGGTGCGGCCGAGCGAAGGGTGACGGGGCTGGGCGGCGAGGGGAGCGGCGCGCGCTACGGCGATGCCGGGCTGGCGGGCTTCATCACCCGCTCGTTCGCCAAGTCGATGGGCTTCTCCGACGAGGATCTGGGCAAGCCGGTGATCGGCATCTGCCAGACCTGGAGCGAGCTCAACAACTGCCACGCCAACTTCCGCGAGCTCGCCGAGGCGGTCAAGCGCGGCGTCTGGCAGGCTGGGGGGCTGCCGCTCGAGTTTCCCACCATCTCGCTCGGCGAGTCGTTTCTCCAGCCCACCAGCATGCTCTATCGCAACCTCCAGGCGATGGACACCGAGGAGATGATCCGGGCCCAGCCGCTCGATGGCGTGGTGCTGCTGGCCGGCTGCGACAAGACGACCCCGGCCCAGCTCATGGGCGCCGCCAGCGCCGACGTGCCCGCCATCATGGTGACGGGCGGCCCTACCCTCTCCGGCCGCTACCGCGGCCGCGACCTCGGCGCCTGCTCGGACTGCCGCGCCTTCTGGACCGAATACCGCGCCGGCCGCCTGAGCGCCGAGGAATTGAAGGAGGTCGAGGACGGCCTCTGCCGCAGTGCCGGCCACTGCACCGTGATGGGCACCGCCAGCACGATGGCGAGCCTGGCCGAGGCGCTCGGCATGGCGCTGCCGGGCTGCGCCGCGATCCCCGCGCCCGACTCGCGGCGGCTGCGGCTGGCCGAGGCATCGGGCCGCCAGATCGTCGAGGTGGCGCGGCGGAACCTGCGCCCCTCCCAGATCATGACGCCGCGTGCCTTCGAGAACGCGATCAGGGTGCTGATGGCGATCGGCGGCTCGACCAACGCGGTAGTGCACCTGGTGGCGGTCGCCGGTCGCCTCGGCATCCCATTGCCCCTGGCGCTGTTCGACCGCCTCTCGAGCGAGACACCGCTCCTCGCCAACGTCCGCCCCTCGGGCAAGTACCACATGGAGCAGGTCTTCGAGGCGGGCGGGGTCCCGGCGCTGATGGGCGAGCTCTCACCCTGGCTCCACCTCGACGAGCTCACGGTCACCGGCCGCACGCTCGGGGAGAACATCGCGGGCGCCCGCACGCGCAACCCCGAGGTGATCGCCAGCCGCGACGTGCCGCTCGCGCCGGAGGGGGGCCTCTCGATCCTCACCGGCAATCTGGCGCCGGACGGTGCGGTGATCAAGCACGCCGCCGCCTCGCCCGCCTTCCTGCGCCATCGTGGCCGGGCCGTCGTCTTCACCTCGCTCGACGACCTCCAGCGGCGCATCGACGATCCCGACCTGCCGGTCGAGCCCGATTCGGTGCTGGTGCTGCAGAACGCCGGTCCGGTCGGCGGTCCCGGGATGCCCGAGGCGGGGATGCTGCCGATCCCGAAGAAGCTCCTCCAGCGCGGAGTGCGCGACATCGTGCGCATCTCGGACGCGCGCATGAGCGGCACAGCCTACGGCACGGTCGTGCTCCACGTCGCGCCGGAGGCGGCGGTCGGCGGACCGCTGGCGCTCGTGCGCGACGGCGACCCGATCGAGCTGGATGTGCCGGGTCGCCGCCTCACGCTCGACGTGCCGGAGGCCGAGCTGGCGGCGCGCCGCGCGGCCTGGCAGCCGCCCGCCCGCCGCCACGAACGCGGCTACCGCCGCCTCTACCTCGACCACGTCCTCCAGGCCGACCGGGGCTGCGACTTCGACTTCCTGCTCGGCCCCGGCCAGTAACAGCCGTTGCCCGGGCGTGACCCCCCTGGTCTCGGCTTGCGCAGTTCGCTCAAAGACATTGCGAATGCGTTTCGGTCGTCGTCCGCCGCACCGCCGGCCGCGCCTGAGCCGGCTCATAGGGGTTGTGGAACTGACGCGGGGGTGCGGTCGGCGGGCTGAGGCGCGCGCGAAGCGACGCGCCGGCAGCGTCCGCCGCCTCCGCCGCGTCCGCCCGGAGGTGAACCGACTCAGCACCAG
>JBHOQZ010000856.1:0-1207 GCA_042408635.1 Chloroflexota bacterium | reverse complement strand
GGGAGGGGCGGGCAGCAGGCATGTTCGAGATCACGTGGACCGTCTGGGTAGGCGCCGTGGCGCTCGGCCTCGCCTTCTTCGGCGTGGCGGTCGGGATCTGGATCAGCTACCGCGTCCTGAACTTCCCTGACCTCACGGTCGACGGGAGCTTTCCGCTGGGCGCGGCGGTCTCGGCGGCGCTGATCGTGCGCGGGGTCGATCCCTGGCTCTCGCTCGGGCCGGCGCTGCTGGCCGGTGCCCTGGCCGGGCTGACCACCGGCTGGCTCACCACGCGCGTGCGCATCAACGGGTTGCTCGCCGGCATCCTCGTCTCGATCGGCCTCTACTCGATCAATCTGCGCGTGATGGACAACCGCGCCAACGTGCCCTTGCTCAACGTGCCGACCATGCTCGAAGGGATCCGGGGCGCGGTGCGCGGCCTCGGCCTGCGCCCGATCGACCAGTTCGGCGGCGTGCCCAACTGGTCCGCCGTTCTGCTCTTCGGCGCGCTTGCGCTCGTCGCCTGTCTGCTCCTCACCTGGTTCCTCAACACGGAGCTCGGGCTCGCGGTCCGGGCGGCCGGTGACAACGAGCGCATGGTGCGCGCCCAGGCGCTCGACGCCGACGACCTCAAGGTGCTGGGGCTGGCGATCTCGAACGCGCTGGTCGCGCTCTCGGGCGCGTTCGTCGCCCAGTACCAGGGCTTCGCCGATGCCGGCATGGGGCTGGGCACCATCGTCGCGGGGCTCGCCTCGGTCATCGTCGGCGACACCCTCCTGCGGCCGGCGCACGTGCCGGTGGCGCTGGCGGGCGCTGTCCTCGGCTCGATCATCTACCGCCTGGCGATCGCGGGTGCGCTCGTGCTCGGCCTGGCCGCCACCGACACGCGCCTGGTGACGGCGCTGATCGTCATCGTCGCGCTCTCGGTGCCGGGCATCCGCCGTTCGATCCTACCGCGGGCCGGCTCCGTGTCGACGCGGCCGCGCGAGGCGGTGCGCACGTGAGCGCGCTGCCGACCGCGTCGGGCTCGGAGGCCGCCGCGGCCACCACGCCGGCCGTGCTGGCGGTCGAGCGGGTGCGGCGGGTCTTCAACCCCGGCACCGTCGACGAGGTCGTGGCGCTGCGCGACCTCTCGCTCACCATCCCGGAGGGGCAATTCGTCGCCCTGCTCGGCAGCAACGGCGCCGGCAAATCGACGCTGCTCAACACGATCGCGGGCGTGATCGTG
>JBHOQZ010000846.1:0-7993 GCA_042408635.1 Chloroflexota bacterium | reverse complement strand
AGGAGGTTGAAGACGACATGGCGAATCTCGTGCGCTATCGCCCGTTCAGCCCGTTCGCGCTGAGCGACACCATCGATCGGTTCTTCAACAGCGCCTTCAACAGCGCCTGGGCGCCGACCTTCCCGAGCGTCTGGAGCGAGTCGGCTTACCAGACCTTCCGCGCGGTGCCGGCGAACCTCTATGAGACCGAGGACGCCTATAACGTGATCCTCTCGCTGCCCGGCATCGACCCGAACGCGCTCCAGGTGACCGTCAAGCAGGATGTGCTGACCGTCACGGGCACCCGCTCGCTGCCGATGCCCGAGAACGCCCAGCCCATCTGGCGCGGCATCGGCGAGGGCCAGTTCCAGTACTCGTTCACGCTGCCGGGCGCGGTCATGGCCGATCGCGTCGAGGCCCGCTACGAGCACGGCCTGCTCCTGCTCCACCTGCCGAAGGTTGAGGCGCAGCGCGCCCACCGCATCGCCGTCAAGGCCGGCACCTGGAGTGGCAACGGCCAGCCCACCAACTCGTAATCATCCCTTTCAACCGCGACCCCTTTGTGACTTCCGGCGTCACCTGCCGCCAGGCCGGTGACGCCGGATTCTTTTTGGCTGGCTGCCGGCCGCGCGTGGGAGCCGCACTGCACGGCGCGCCCGTGATCGACCTCGAAGACGCCCTCCCCGCCTGAGCCGACCCGGGTGCTACACTTCCCCCCGGAATACGCCAGCCGGACCGCCGGCACCGGGACGAGGCAGTGGACGCAGACGTGCGGCGCGACATCGAAATCCGGCCCTTCACGGCGTTTTCACCGCTGCTGACCGACGCCGTCCGGGTCTACGTCGAGACCTGGCTGCGCGACCTGCGCACTTCGCACGACTTCATCGCCCGCTACGCGCACTTCCCCGACTTCCGCGGCTACGTGGCCGTCGATTTGGCCGCCGGCGTGGTCGGCATGGGCTTTGGCACGGCCTCGCTGCCGGGCCAGTGGTGGCACGACCGCGTCGCCGGTGCCCTTGGGGACGGCCACCCCGCGCTTCAGGACGCCTGGGTGCTCACCGAGCTGGCCGTGTTGCCGGGGTATCGCAGCCGCGGCATCGGCGGGCTGTTGCACGACGCGCTCGTCGCGGCGCAGCCGCACCGCCACCTCCTCCTCTCGACCCAGGTCGACAACCTGGGCGCGCGGCGGTTCTACGAGCGGCGCGGCTGGCGCTACCTCCACTCCGGCTTGACATTTCGTGCCGACGAGCCCCCATACGTCGTCATGGGCAACGTGATAGGATAAACAGACCACCCCGTCTCGACCCAGCCCGGAGGCCGCGTTGCTGCTCGAACTCGCGATCCGCAACTTCGCCATCATCGACCGCCTCAGCCTCGCGCTCGGTCCGGGGTTCAACGTGCTCACCGGCGAGACCGGCGCCGGCAAGTCTATCCTCATCGATGCGGTCGGCGGATTGCTGGGCGGCCGGCTCGGCGCCGAGTTCGTGCGGGCCGGCGCCACATCCGCCCACATCCAGGGCGTCTTCGCCGTGCCCGAGCCGGCGGCCGCAGCGGTTCAGGCCCTCCTCGAAGAATACGGTCTCGAGAGCGAGGACGGCGAGCTCATCCTCACCCGCGAAATCCAGGCGGCCGGGCGCACGACCGCGCGAGTCAACGGCCGCGCCGTGCCGGTCTCGGTGCTCCAGGCGATCGGCGAGCGGCTGATCGACCTGCACGGCCAGAGTCAGCACCTCAGCCTGCTCCGCGTCGCCAGCCACCTCGACATCCTCGACGAGTTCGCCGACCTGCGCGTCGAGCGCGCGGCGTTCGCGGCGGGCGTAGCCGAGCTGCGGGCGGTCCAGCGCGAGATCGCCTCGCTCCTGGCCGACGAGCGCGAGCTGGCGCGGCGCATCGATCTGCTCCAGTTCCAGGTCGAGGAGATCGAGCGGGCCAGGCTCCAGCCGGGCGAGGACGTCGAGCTGGCGCGGGAGCGCACGCGCCTGGCCAACGCCGAGCGGCTCTCGGCCGCCGCCGCCGGCGCCTATCTCCTGCTCTACGAGGGCGCCGACGAGCAACCGGCCGCAATCGACCTGCTCGGGCGTGCGCTCGACCAGCTCGGCGAGCTCGCCCGGCTCGACCCGGTGGCCGAGGAGACCCGGGCCGCGCTCGAGAGTGCGCTCTACTCGGTCGAGGACGTGGCCCGCTCGGTGCGCCGCCTGCGCGACGGCGTCGAGCACAACCCCGAGCGGCTGGCCGAGGTCGAGGAGCGCCTCGAGTTGATCCGCACGCTCCAGCGCAAGTATGGCAGCTCGATCGAGGAGGTGATCGCGTTCGGGCGCCGGGCCGCCGAGGAGCTCGACGCGATCCAGCACAGCGAGGAGCGGCTCGAGGCGCTGCGCACGCGCGAGGCCGCGCAGCGGCGTCGGCTGGGTGAGCTTGCGGCCGACCTCTCGGCGCGCCGTCAGGCAGCCGGCACGGGGCTGGCCGAGACGATCACGGCCGAGCTGGGCGACCTGAACATGCGCCGCGCCCGTCTCGAAATCGCGTTCCGGCGCGAGGTCGCGCCCGACGGGCTGCCGGTCGGCGACGACACGTTTGCTTTCGACGCGACCGGCATCGACCGCGTCGAATTCCTGGTCTCGCCCAATCCCGGAGAGCCGGTCAAGCCGCTCAGCAAGATCGGCTCGGGCGGCGAGCTCGCGCGCGTGATGCTCGCAATCAAGGGCATCCTCTCCCGGGCCGACGCCACGCCGACCCTCATCTTCGACGAGGTGGACACCGGCATCGGCGGCCGCACCGGGCAGATCGTGGGCGAGAAGCTCTGGCGGCTGAGCCTGGCGCACCAGGTCGTCTGCGTTACCCATCTGCCCCAGGTCGCCTGCTTTGCCGACCGGCACCTGCGCGTCGGGAAGGAGGAGCAGGCCGGGCGCACCGTGACCACCGTGCGCGAGCTGGACGAAGCGGAGCGCACCGAGGAGCTGGCGGCGATGCTGGCGGGTGAGGCGGCAGTCGAGCGGGCGCGCGAGACGGCGCGCGAGATGCTGGCGGCGGCCGACGCCTGGAAGGCGGCGCAGCGCGCGGTCGAGCTGGCTCCGAAACGGCGAACCGCTTCTGTGGGAGGGCGGCGGTGAGCGGTGAGGCTGGTGCCGAGCGCATGCTGCGCAGCGAGGTCGCCTTTCGCGGTCGGCTGATCACGCTGCGGCTGGACGAGCTGCGCACCGCGCGCGGCGCGACCGTGCGCCGGGAGGTCGTGGTCCACCCCGGGGCGGTGGCGGTCGTGGCGCTGGACGCCGACGACCACGTCTGGCTGGTACGCCAGTACCGCCACCCGATCGGCCGGACGATGCTCGAGATCCCGGCGGGGACGCTCGGGCCGGGCGAGGCCCCGGCCGAATGCGCCCGCCGCGAGCTGCGCGAGGAGATCGGGCTCGACCCGCGCGAACTGCGCTCGCTCACGCGCGTGACGCCCGCGCCGGGCTACTGCACCGAATGGGTCGAGATCTTCCTGGCACGCGACCTGATGCCGGGCAGCGGCCGCCAGGACGACGACGAGGAGATCGAGGTCGAGCGCCTGCCGCTGGCCGAGGCGGTGCGGCGCGCGGTGTCTGGCGAGATCGACGACGCCAAAACGGTGATCGGCCTCCTGCTGGCCGCGCGGGAGCAGGGCCATGGCTAGGGCGCAACGGACGACGTTTCGCACCGGTCGGCGGACCTCGTTCGGCGGCGTGGTCTACCGGCGCGGGGAGCACGGTATCGAGATCGTGCTGGTTGGGCGGACCACCCCGCGCATCTGGGCGCTGCCCAAGGGCACGCCGATGAGCGGCGAGTCGCACGAGGCGACGGCACTGCGCGAGGTCGCCGAGGAAACGGGGCTCGTCGTCCGGCTCGTGGCACGCCTCGGCGACATCCAGTACTGGTTCGTGGAGTGCGGGGTGCGCTTCCACAAAACGGTGACGTTCTACCTCATGGAGGCGGTCGGCGGGGACACCAGCGCGCACGACGCTGAGTACGACGAGGTCGAGTGGTTCCCGGCTGCGGAGGCGATCCGCCTGGCGAGCTATGCGAGCGAGCGCGAGATCATCCAGCGCGGCCTCGACTACTTGGCCAGCATCGAGCGCCACGCCGAGGGACCGCCCTCGGCGGCGGTCTGAGAGTTCCCCTGGTATGCCCCCCAACCCGGCTGGGGTGGGCCCTCACCCCAGCAGCGAGCGACGACGTGAGGGAGGAGCGACATGACGGACGTGAGCGCCCTGCGGCAGACGCCGCTGCGCGCTGAGCACGAGCGGCTCGGTGCGCGCATGGTCGAGTTCGGCGGCTGGTACATGCCGGTACAGTACGCGTCGATCATCGAGGAGCATCGGGCCGTGCGCCAGGCAGCCGGCCTCTTCGACCTCTGCCACATGGGCGAGGTCTACGTGAGCGGTGCCGGCGCCCTGGATCTCATTCAGCGCCTCTCGACCAACGACGCCGAGCGCCTGGCCGAGTGGCAGGCGCAGTATTCGCTCCTCTGCCGCGAGGACGGCGGTGTGCTCGACGACATCATCGTCTACCGCCTGCCCGATCGCTACCTCGTCGTGGTCAACGCCTCGAACCAGGATCGCGACGCCGCCTGGTTTCAGCAGCACGCGGGCGACGCCGCGCGGGTCGACAACCGCAGCGCCGCGATCGGCATGGTGGCCCTCCAGGGTCCCGAGGCGGCGCGGTGCCTCCAGGCTCTGACGGAGACCCCGCTCGACGACTTGCGCAACTACTGGTGTCGCGAGGGCACGGTTGCCGGTGTGTCCTGCCTGATCGCGCGCACCGGCTACACCGGTGAGGACGGCTTCGAGCTCTATTGCGCGGTCGAGCAGACGCCGCAGCTTTGGCGGACGCTGCTCGAGGGGGCGGCGGGTGTTCGCCCGGTCCCCTGCGGGCTGGGCGCGCGCGACACGCTGCGCCTGGAGGCGGGCATGCCGCTCTACGGCCACGAGCTGACCGAGACGACCAACCCCTACGAGGCGGGGCTCGGCCGCGTGGTCCGGCTCAATAAGGCGCAGGAGTTCGTCGGCCGGGCGGCGCTCGCGCGCATCAAGGCCGATGGCCCGCGCCGCCGACTGGTAGGCCTCGAGATGACCGAGCGCGGCATCCCGCGCGCCGACTATCCGGTCGTGCTCGCGGGGCGCGAGGTCGGCGTGGTGACGAGCGGCACCTACTCCCCGACCCTCGACCGGAACATCGCCATGGCCTACGTTCCGGTCGACCTGGGCGAGCCGGGCACTGAGGTGGGCGTGGTGATCCGGGGTCGCCCGGTGGCGGCGCGGGTCAGGCCGCTGCCGTTCTACAAGCGGCCCAAACCGGCGACCGGCGAATAGCCGTGCGGGCAGGCATGGCATGTAGCGGGTGCCGACGTCGGGGGAGCTGGCCCGCCTGATGGATCACACGCTCCTCAAACCCGAGGCGACGCGCGCGGCAATCGAGCGACTCTGCACCGAGGCGCGCGCATGGAGCGCCTTCAGCGTCTGCGTCAACCCCGTCTGGATCGAGGCGGCCGCGCCTGCCCGGGCCGGGAGCGACGTGCTCCTCTGCACGGTCGTCGGCTTCCCCATGGGCGCCACTCTCATCGAGGTCAAGGTAGCCGAGGCCAGGGCCGCGATCGGGCGCGGCACGACATCGCCGAGTTGGAGTGGGCCTGCCACGCGCGTGGCACACGCTGCACGGTCGTCCTTGAGACGGCGCTGCTGGGCCAGGCGGATCAGATCGCGGCGGTGCGGCTGGCCCTGGCGGCGTACGGCGACTTCGTGAAGACCTCGACCAGCTTCGGTCCCGGTGGGGCCACATTGGCAGCCGTGCGGCAGCTGGGCGAGACGGTCGACCCGAGCGTGCGCCTCAAGACGTCGGGCGGCATCCGAACTCTCGACGACGCCCTGGCGATGCTGGAGGCGGGCGCCTCCCGACTCGGGCTGAGCGCGAGCGTGGCGGTGTTCCAGGAAGCCAGGCGGCGCGGCGGCCTAAACCGGCGGTAGGCGCAGTTTGTGTAAAGCGAAGACCGGTTTCCCCTCGGAAACCGGTCTTCCCAGCAGGCTCGATTGGCGTCCCAGCGTGCGCGGGTTCGAGACCGCGGGGGAGGCGTGCCGACTGGCACTCGAACACGCCCCCTGGTTTGAACGGTAACGCCACCGGCGTCGGGGCCGCGTCAAGACGCGGTGCGTTGAGGGAGGCGCGAACGCAGGTGGCGCACGTAGCAACGCGGCTTAGTTGATCGGACCTGGCGCGAACGGACCCGGCGCGGCCGGCAGCAGCGGAACAACCATGAGGCCAACATCGACCGACGCGTTCGCGGTCTCGAGGTAGACCGTCTCGCGGACGTTGAAGACCTCGTGGTAGTCCGTCTCGACACGGCCAGGGAAGCGGCCGTTGGCGTCGCTGGAGACCGCAACGACATCGTGCACGCCCTGCGGAAGGCCCGTAAGGCGGAACGGCGTGTAGGCGTTGGTCTGGCCCGTCACTTCGGTCGAGAGATTCGTGCCCAGGACGAACACGCGCACCTTATTCGTGCGGTTCGGCACGAGGCTGTAGTTGAAGTACGGGAAGTTGCCGGGCAGCGTGTACTTGCCGTAGCTGAAGCCAGTCACCCAGTAGGACTGAATCTGGCCGGTGACCGAGGCATTGCCGGCGGGCTGCGACGACGGTGCCGCCGCCCCGATCTGGACGGCCGCCAGCGCGATCGCCAGGCCGGCGAGGATCACCAAGAGCCGTGTTCTCACTCATCCCCTCCTGTTGTTCATCTGGGCAGGTATGCAATTGCTGCCAGGACGCCTCGCCCCCTACTATAACGGCTCACCCTCCCCCTGACAAGCGGAATCGCCGGCGCCAACGTTCGTTTTGGCCTCTGCAAAGCAAGCCGGCGACCTAGCCCATTGGTCCTCGACGCCCGCTGCCATGCTACAATCGGGGCATTCGGGCAGGCGCCTGCGAGGGAGGGTGCGCGATGCTTGCCAAGGTCCACACCTGCGCCGTCGTCGGCCTCGAGGGCGCACTCGTGCAGGTCGAGGTTGACGTCGCCGGAGGCCTCCAAGCGTTCACAACGGTCGGCCTCCCCGATGCCGCCGTGCAGGAGGCGAAGGAGCGCGTGCGCGCCGCCATCAAGAACTCCGGACTGCGCGTGCCGCCGGGCCGGATCACCGTCAACCTCGCCCCGGCCGATCTGCGCAAGGTCGGGCCCGCCTACGATCTCCCGATCGCGATCGGCGTGCTCAGCGCCTCGCGCCAGCTCCCCCCGCCCGAGCCGGGCAACCTTTTCCTGGGTGAGCTCTCACTCGACGGCTCGCTGCGCCACACCACCGGCGTGTTGCCCATGGTCTCGATCGCGGCCGAACACGGCATCGAGCGCGTCTTCCTACCGGCCGAGGACGCGCACGAGGCCGGCATCGTGCCCGACATCGAGATCATCCCGGTTGAAACGCTCGCTCAGCTCGTTGACCACCTCAACGGTGTGGCGCCGATCGCACCGCACCAGCGCCGCCCCCTCCCGGACGCCCCGGAAGACGAGGTCGGCCTCGACATGGCGCATATTCGCGGCCAGGAGCATGCCAAGCGTGCGCTCGAGGTGGCGGCGGCCGGCGGGCATAACATCCTGCTCTCCGGACCGCCCGGTGTTGGCAAGACGCTGCTCGCGCGCACCCTGCCGACGATTCTGCCCGCGCTCTCCGCGCGCGAGGCGCTTGACGTCACCAAGATCTACAGCGTCGCCGGCCTCCTCTCCACTCAAGCGCCCATGGTGCGCCGGCGGCCCTTCCGCAGCCCGCACCACACCATCAGCTACGCCGGCCTGATCGGCGGCGGCAAGACGCCCCGGCCGGGCGAGGTCAGCCTCGCCCACCGTGGCGTGCTCTTCCTCGACGAGCTGCCCGAGTTCGGCCAGGCCGCGCTCGAGCTCCTGCGCCAGCCGCTTGAGGTCGGGGTTGTCACGATCAGCCGGGCTCAAGGCGCCACGACCTACCCCGCCAAGTTCATGCTCGTCGGGGCGATGAACCCGTGTCCCTGCGGCTACCACGGC